>DASWUW010000064.1:0-13600 GCA_036406335.1 Trebonia sp. | reverse complement strand
CGGGGCGTCGCCCGGCGCGGCGGCCGCCCCGACCCTGACCGTGCCTGCCATCTACCAGCGGCTGGCGCCGTCGGTGGTCACCGTGCGGGCCGGCCGCGACTTCGGCACCGGGGTGATCGTGGCCGACGACGGGGCGATCGTCACCGCGGATCACGTCATCGCGGGGGCCAAGACCATCTCCGTTACCTTCGCCGACGGCACCACCGCGACCGCCGCGGTCGCCTCGGCCGACCAGAAGCTGGACATCGCCGTCCTCGCCCCGGGCCGGCTGCCCCGGGTGGTGGTGCCCGCCACCCTCGGCGGCGACGCCGGCATCGGGGCCGCGGTGGTCGCGATCGGCAACCCGCTGGGGCTGACCGACAGCGTGTCTTCCGGGGTGGTCTCCGGCCTGGACCGGTCCGCGAGTACCGACACGGGGACGCGCAGCGGGCTGATCCAGTTCGACGCGGCGGTCAACCCGGGCAGCTCCGGCGGCCCCCTGCTGGAC
Organism: Trebonia sp.; assembly: GCA_036406335.1. GTDB lineage: Bacteria > Actinomycetota > Actinomycetes > Streptosporangiales > Streptosporangiaceae > Trebonia. The sequence continues at coordinate 13,113 of DASWUW010000064.1, read as the reverse complement.
AGCCGGGGGCTGGTCATCGGCATCGTGGTGGCGCTGGCCGACCCGGACGGCCAGGACGCGTTCGCCGGCATCGGGTTCGCGGTGCCGATCGGCGCCGCGCTCGGCACCGGCAAGGGCGGCCCCGGGAACGGACCGCAGATATGACCGGCGCACGTGACCAAGGAGCCCCATGACCCCGGCACCGTCCAACCGCCAGGACCCGTCCCCCGGCGAGGCCGCCAACCCCCTGCAGCCGGTGCTCTTCGAGGTCAAGCGCACCATCGTCGGCCAGGACACCCTGCTCGAGCGGATGGCGGTGGCGCTGCTGTGCGGCGGCCACCTGCTGGTGGAGGGCGTCCCCGGGCTGGCCAAGACGCTCGCGGTCAAGTCCTTGGCAGCGGCCACCGGCGGGCAGTTCCAGCGGATCCAGTTCACCCCCGACCTGGTGCCCGCCGACCTGACCGGGACCCGGGTCTACCACCAGCACTCAGGGGAGTTCCAGACCCAGCTGGGCCCGGTCTTCGCCAACCTGCTGCTGGCGGACGAGATCAACCGGGCCCCGGCCAAGGTGCAGAGCGCCCTGCTCGAGGTGATGCAGGAGCACCAGGTCACCATCGGGCGGGAGACCTACCGGGTGCCGGAGCCGTTCCTGGTCATGGCGACGCAGAACCCGATCGAATCCGAGGGGACCTACCCGCTCCCCGAGGCGCAGGTCGACCGGTTCATGATGAAGGTCCTGGTCGGCTATCCGACCGCCACCGAGGAGCACGCGATCGTGGAGCGGTCGCTGCGCCCGGCCGAGCCGATCCGGGAGATGCTGGTCCCGGCCGACCTGGTCGCGATGCAGGAACGGGTACGCGACGTCTACGTCGACCCCGCCGTCGTCGGCTACGCGGTGCGGCTGGTGACCGCGACCCGCGGCACTCATCCCGCCGGGCTGGCCGACCGGAAACGCTACGTCAGCTACGGGGCCAGCCCGCGCGCCTCGATCGCCCTGGTCACCGGTGCCCGGGCGCTGGCCTTCACCCGCGGCCGGGACTACGCGCTGCCGGAAGACGTGCGCGAGCTCGCCCTGGACGTGCTGCGGCACCGGATCGTGCTGTCCTACGAGGCGCTGGCCGACGACGTCAGCGCCGACTCGGTCCTCACCCAGGTGCTGGACGCGGTGGCCGCGCCCGAGGTCGTCCTGAGCGGCCGCTGACCGGTGGCCGCTTCGCCCGTGCCCGCGCGCACCGCTCCGGAACGACTGCTGCTCCGCCTGGAGTGGCGGGTGGTACGCCGCCTGGAGGGCCGGCTGGCCGGCGGGTACCGCACCGCCCGCCGGGGTACCGGCATCGACCTGGCCGGGCTGCGCACCTACGCCGAGGGCGACGACGCCCGCTACATCGACTGGAATGTCACCGCCCGTCTGAACGAGCCGCAGCTCCGCCTGTTCAACGAAGACCGCGAGCTCACGGTCTGGCTGGTCCTGGACCGGTCCGCGTCGATGAGCGCCGGCCCGCCCGGCCGCGGCAAGCACGACGTGCTGACCGAGCTGGCCGTGGTACTGGCCCGGCTGTTCACCCGCACCGGCAACCGCGTCGGCGCCCTGCTCTACGACAACGGCGCGGTCGTCGTCGTCCCCCCGGGCAGCGGCCGCCGCCACGTACTGCGCATCGCGGCCGAGGTGGGCCGGGAGTGGCACTACCCGCCCGTGAAGGCACCGCGAGCCAAAGGGCGCGCCCCGGCCCGCGGGAAAGTACAGCCGACTGACCTGGCGGCGATGCTGGACGCGGTGGCCAAGCTGGCGCGGCGCCGGGCGCTGATCATCGTCGTGTCCGACTTCATCGGGGAGGGCGACTGGCCGCGGGCGCTGCTGCGGCTCGGCCCCCGGCATGAGGTGGCGGCCCTGCGGGTGACCGACCCGGCCGACGAGGAACTGCCCGAGGCCGGGCTGGTCGTCGTGGAGGACGCCGAGACCGGGGAGCAGCTGGTGGTGGACTCGGGTGACCCGCTGCTGCGGGCCCGGCTGCGCGCGGCGGTCGAGGAACGCGACACCGCCCTCGCCGCCGGGATGGCCCGGGCCGGGGTGCCGGTGCACCGGATCGGCACCGACGCCGACCTGGCGGCCGCGCTGGCGGCGGTCGTGGCGAGCACCCGGCGCAGGCGCGCATGAGCTTCACGGACCCCCTCCTGCTGGCCGGCGCCCTGCTGGCGGTCGCGCTGCTGGCGTGGGCGGCGGCCGTCGCGGGCCGCCGGCGGACGGCGGCGCTGGCCCGGCTGGGCGCGGCGCCGCCGGGCGGGAAGCGGCCGGCCGCCGTCTGGCTCACGATCGCGGGCCTGGCGGTGCTCGCGGTCGCCGCGGCCGGCCCGGCGGTCTCCGTCCCGGTGTCGCACGCCCGGGGCACGGTGATCCTGGCCGTGGACGTATCCGGCAGCATGTCGGCCACCGACGTGGCCCCCAGCCGCCTGGCGGCGGCGAAGCAGACGGCGACGTCGTTCGTCAACGCCCAGCCGGACACCGTCGAGATCGGCGTGGTCTCGTTCGAGCAGGGCGGCCTGGAGACCGCGGTGCCCAGCGTGGACCACGCGTCGTCGCTGGCCGCCGTGTCCCGGCTCACGCCCGGGGGCGGCACGTCGCTGGGGGCGGCGATCCTGGCGGCGCTGTCCGCCATCACCCACCGGACCGTCACCGCGGGCGCGAACGGCGCCGCGCCCGCCATCGGCTACTGGCCGTCGGCCACCATCGTGCTGTTTTCCGACGGGCAGGACGAGGACGACGCCGGCGCTGCCGCCGCGGTCGCCCAGAAGGCGGGCGTGCACGTCGACACCGTCGGTATCGGGACCGCCGCGGGTACCACCGTCGACGCCGACGGCTACCACCTGTTCACCGCGCTCGACGCGGCCCGCCTGAAGTCGATCTCCCAGGCCACCGGGGGCAGCTACCACCCCGCCTCCGACGCCGGCGAACTCAACCGGATCGCCTCGTCGATCAACCTGCGGCTCACGGTGACCAATCAGCCGCTGCCGCTGGCGGGCGCGTTCATCTTGCTGGCGCTCTTGCTGCTGGCGGCGGGCGCGGCGGCGGCCGTGGCCCGGACCGGGCGGGTGATCTGAGTGTCCTTCACCTGGCCCTGGGCGCTGCTCGCGCTGGCCGTGCTGCCGCTGCTGCTGGCCGCCTGGTGGCAGGCCCGGCGGCGGCGCAAGCGCGCCGCGGTGCGGGTTACCTCGATCGCCCTGGTCCGTCTCGCGGTGGGCGGGCACCCGCGCTGGCGGCGGCGGGTCCCGGTGGCGGTGCTGGTGGCCGGGCTGGCCGTGCTCGCCCTCGGTGCCGCCCGCCCGCAGGTCACCGAGGCGCAGACCTCGTCGTCGGCGACGATCATGCTCGCCCTGGACGTGTCCGGCTCCATGTGCTCCACCGACGTGAAACCCAACCGGATCGTCGCCGCCGAGCAGTCGGCCGGCGCCTTCGTCAAGTCCCAGAACGGCGGCCCGAAAATCGGGCTGGTAGCCTTTGCCAGCACCGCCTCCGTGCTGGTCCCGCCGACCACCGACACCCAGCCGCTGCTGACCGCGCTGAACGAGCTCACCACCGACGGGGGCACCGCGATCGGCGAGGGCATCCTCAGCTCACTGGACGCGATCGCGCAGGTCGACCCGTCGGTGGCGCCAACCGGGGCGGCCGTCCGGCGCAACCCGGGCGCGGGCTACGCCGACGACGTGATCGTGGTGCTGACCGACGGCTCCAACAACCGCGGCGTCGACCCGGGCACCGCGGCCCGGGACGCCGCCGCCCGCGGGGTCCGGGTGTTCACCATCGGCTACGGCACCGATACCCCGGCGCCGCTGGCCTGCGGCGCCGGGCAGTTCGGCGGGTTCAGCGGCGGCTTCGGCGGCGGGAGCGGCGGTGGCGGCGCCGGGGGCGCGCTGGACGCCGACTACGGCGCGCTGAGGCAGATCTCGCACGCCACCGGCGGTACGTTCTACCAGGCGCGGGACGCCAGCGAGCTCAGCCGCGCGCTGGGCAGGCTGCCGGCCGCCATCTCCGTGGTCCGCAAGCAGACCGACCTCGCGGCCGGCTTCGCGCTGGCCGGCGGCCTGCTGGTCGCGGCGGCGGTGGCGCTGTCCCTGGGGTGGAACCGGACCCGCCGCCCGGTTCCCCGGGCCGGGGCCGCTACTCGTTCTTGAGGCGCGGGCCGAGCAGCGACAGGTCGGCCGGGCTCAGGCGGTCGCTGGCGGTGGCGAGCTGGTGCCAGTGCGGGTAGATCAGCTCAGGCCGGCTGACCTGGTCCAGCGCCGCCTGCTCGTCCGCGCTCAGCGACAGCCCGGCCGCGCCCAGGTTGTCCTGGAGCTGCTCGTCGGTCCGCGCCCCGATAATCACCGAGGTCACCGCGGGCTTTCCGAGGAGCCAGGCCAGCGCCACCTGGGCCGGGGACGCCCCGCGGCCGTCCGCGACGGCGACCAGCACCTCGACCGTGTCGTAGAGCTTCTCCTGGTCCCGGACCGGCGGCTCGTTCCAGGTGCCGGACAGCTGCCGGGTCCCGCCTTCCGGCGCGGCGCCGCGCCGGTACTTGCCGGACAGCAGCCCGCCCGCCAGCGGCGACCAGACCAGGATGCCGAGCCCCTGGTCGATGGCCAGCGGCACCAGCTCGTACTCGGCGTCCCGGGCCTCCAGCGAGTAGTAGACCTGCTGGGCGGCGAACCGCTCGTAGCCGCGGGCGTCGGCGGCCGCGAGCGCCTTCATCAGCTGCCAGCCGGCGTAGTTGGACGCCGCCAGGTAGCGCACCTTGCCCGTGGTCACCAGCGTGTCCAGCGCGGACAGGGTCTCCTCGATCCGGGTCTGCCCGTCCCACTCGTGCACGTGGTAGATGTCCAGGTAATCGGTGCCGAGCCGGCGCAGGCTGGCCTCGCACCCGGCGATGATGTGCTGACGGGACAGGCCCGCGTCGTTTGGCCCCGGGCCGGTCGTCATCCGTACCTTGCTCGACAGCAGCAGCGAGTCCCGGCGGCCGCTGATCACCTCGCCGGTGATGTCCTCGGACAGGCCGTCGGAGTAGACGTCGGCGGTGTCGATGAGGTTGATCCCGGCGTCCAGGCACAGGTCCACCTGCCGCCGCGCCGCGGTGACGTCGGTGGCGCCCACGGCGCTGAACCCGCCGCGCCCGCCAAAGGTCATCGTGCCCAGGGTGAGCGCCGAGATCCGCAGGCCGCTACGGCCAAGCTGCCGGTACTCCATGTCCACTGCCTTTCGTCGTCGTGCGCTGCCGGGTCTAACCTATGACCCGGGCTGGCCGGGCGAGCTCGCGGAGGGCGTCCATCAGCTGGGCGGCGAGCTCGCTGGGCGGGGCGCCGCTGCGGGACAGGATGCCGACCGGCTCGGCGCTGCCGGGCAGCGGGACGTTGAGCGGGCGCAGCCAGCGCCGGTCGAGGTCCAGCTGGACCGGGTGCCGCGGGGTGATCCAGACGGCGTCCGAGACCAGGGTGAGCGCGCGGGCGACGGCTATCGACTGGGTCTCGGTCCGGCCGGGGGGCAGGGCCAGGCCGTGCGCGGCGAAGAACCCCTCCACGTCGTGCCGCGGGGCGGTGCCCGCACCGGGAACGACCAGCGGGTAACCGAGCAGCGCGAGCGGGGAAAGCGGGTTGTCCCCGGCGACCGCGAGCGGGTGCTGCGGGCGGGTCACCACCGCCAGGGATTCCGCGTAGAGCAGCTCGAACGAGACGCCCGGCATCATCGCGGGTTCGGCCATCCGGCCCACCGCCACGTCGATCTCGCCCGCCTTGAGCCCGGTCAGCAGCTCCGGGTTGTCGCCGATGCCGATGCTGACGGTGGCGTGCGGCCGCCGGCCGCGCAGCCGGGTGACCGCCTCCACCAGCAGGCCGCCGGCCACGGTGGGCAGCGCCGCCACCCGCAGCACGGGCGCGGCGGGCACCGCCGCCCCGGTCAGTACGGCGGCCGCCGACTCCAGGGCCCGGGTCACGTCGACGGCGTAGCGGAGGAACTCCTCGCCGGCCGGCGTCAGCTGGGTGCCGGCCCTCCCCCGGTCAACCAGGCGACGGCCGGCCAGGTCCTCCAGCTCGGCCAGGGTCTTGGACACGGCGGGCTGGCTGAGATGCAGGCGGGCCGCGGCACGAGCCAGGGTCCGTTCCGATGCGACGGCGACGAAGCAGGACAGGTGCCGCAGCCGGATGCGCGACAAGACCGCGGCGGCCGGCGGGCCGGGCACCCGGGGTGACGACGGCGGCGCACGGCGATCGGCCGGCTGCGAGGCGGCATCACAGCTTTCCATAACCTCAAGTTAAGAAAGAATGATCAATAAGTCAATTTACATTACCTATGATGAAGTCATAGAGTTTATAGAGCACGGCACGCAATTTGCCCGGAAAGACCTTCCGCAACCTAGCGGAAGAGGGTAGTGACGGAACGTGTCGATGGCGACGGGACGCACGGGTACCCACGGGAGGCGCACATGGCCAGGATCATCGGCGGCGTGGCGGCATCGCACACGCCGACTATCGGCTTCGCCTACGACCAGAGCAAGCAGGACGACCCGTCCTGGGGCCCGATCTTCCAGGCGTTCGCACCGGTCGAAGCCTGGTTCAAGGAAAAGAAGCCCGACGCGATCATCTACATCTTCAACGACCACGTGACCTCGTTCTTCTTTGACCACTACTCGGCCTTCACCCTGGGCATCGGGGACGAGTACGCGGTGGCCGACGAGGGCGGCGGCGCCCGCGACCTGCCCGCGATCAAGGGCGACCCCAAGCTCGCCGCGCACATCGCCACCAGCCTGGTGACCGACGAATTCGACCTCTCCTACTTCCAGGACAAGCCGCTCGACCACGGGTTCTTCTCCCCCATGTCGGTGCTGCTGGACCGGCCGGACGGCGAGTGGCCCACCAAGATCGTCCCGCTCCAGGTGGGCGTGCTCCAGTTCCCGATCCCGACCGCCGCCCGCTGCTTCAAGCTGGGCCAGGCGCTGCGCCGGGCCATCGAAAGCTACCCGGCGGACATCGACGTGGCCATCGTGTCCACCGGCGGCCTGTCTCACCAGGTGCACGGCGAGGGCGCCGGCTACAACAACCCGGAGTGGGACCACCAGTTCCTCGAGGCGATCACCGACGACCCGACCGGGCTCACCCGGATGACCCACGCGGAGTACGCCCGGCTCGGCGGCTTCGAGGGCGCCGAGGTCATCATGTGGCTGGTGATGCGGGGCGCGCTGTCGGACAAGGTCCGCAAGGTGCACAGCTCCTACTACCTGCCCTCGATGACCGGCATCGCCACGCTGGTACTGGAGAACGAGGCCGCCGGCCTGCCCGACGCCGAGGCGGTCAACGCGCGGCACCGGGCCCGGATGGACGAGCAGCTCGGCGGCATCGAGGAGATGACCGGCACCTACCCGTTTGACATCGCGCGCAGCGTCAAGGGCTACCGCATCAACCGGTTCCTGCACGACCTGGTCACCCCCGAGCACCGGGCCCGCTTCCTGGACGAGCCGGAGATCACCTTCAAGGAGGCCGGCCTCACCGACGAGGAGAAGGAACTCATCCGCAGCCGCGACTGGCCGGGCATGATCCACTACGGGGTCATCTTCTTCATGCTGGAGAAGCTCGCCGCCGTCGTCGGTGTCTCCAACCTGCACGTCTACGCGGCGATGCGCGGCGAGACGCTGGAAGAATTCCTGCAGACCCGCAACACCCAGGTCACCTACGGGGTCGGCGGCAAGAAGAGCTAGCCGCCGGTCACCTGAACCGGCAGCGGGGCCGGCCGTGCCGCTGGTCTCGGCGGAGCCGGCAGGTCTCGGCGGAGCCGGAGCGGGACACGGAGCGCTGGAGCAGGGCGTGCCGGGGACGCTGAGCTCGGGACTCTAGGATGACCGGTGTGGACCATGAGGCGTCAGAGGTAGCGGCAGCCGAAGAGACCCGGCGGGCCTGGGCCGGGTTGCTGGCCGCCGCCCAGCGGGCCGGGTACGCGGCGCACGACCTGGCCGCGCTCTACCTGCTGTCGGACGGGCAGGTGGACTGGGTCGGCCTGGCCGACGCCCGCGGCGGCGACCCGGTCAAGCCGCTCTACACCAGCGACGGCTGGATCCCGTTCGCCACCGACGGCGGCGGCAACTCGCTCGCCGCCGACCTGGCCCCGGAGCCGGGCGGCAGCGTCGGGGTGGCGCTCTACCCGCTGGAGACAGGAGACGGCATGACCGACTGGACGGAACCCCGGCTGACCGCGGACGGTGGCCTGCCCGCGTACGACGACCTGCCGCCGGCTCCGCGCGGCGGCCGGTCCGCCTGGGGGCTGTTCGGTCCGGAAGACGGTTTCGGGCTGCTCAACCTGCAGACCCCGGAACGGGTGGCGACGGCCGCCCGGCTGGTGCGCAGCGGCGAGGTCTACAGCCTCAACGCCCCGGTCACCGTGCCGGAGCCGCCGCTCTTCCGGCGCGGCGCGGTCCGGCACACGCTGCTCACCATCGGGAGCGCGGGCTTTGACGACAAGCTGGACAACTTCTACCCGCAGGCGTCGAGCCAGTGGGACTCCCTCGCGCACATCGGCTACGGCGCCGACCAGTTCTACAACGGGGTCACGGCGCAGGACGTCACCGACCGGCAGCGCAACACCATCGGTCACTGGGCCGAGCGCGGGATCGCCGGCCGCGGGGTGCTGCTCGACATCGACGCCCTGCTGGGCGGTGCGGGCGACGGCTTCGACCCGGCCAGCCCCCGGGCCGTTACCGCGGCCGAACTGGACGCCGCCCGGGAGGCCGCGGGCATTCAGTGGCAGCCGGGTGACGTGCTGCTGCTGCACACCGGCTTTCTCGGCTGGCACGTGCGGCAGCCGGCCGCGGCCCGCCAAGCCATGGCCGAGCGGGGAGCGCTGCGCAGCGTCGGCCTGGCCCACGACGAGGAGATGGCCCGTTACCTGTGGAACGCGCACGTCGCCGCGGTCGTCGCCGACAACCCGGCGGTCGAGGTCTGGCCGGCCGACTCCGGCGCCGAGGCCTTCCCGTTCGGTTTCCTGCACCAGGTCCTGATCGGGCAGTTCGGCCTGGCCCTGGGCGAGCTGTGGTGGCTGGACGACCTGGCCCGCGCCTGCCGCCAGGACGGCCGTCACGAGGTGTTCCTGACCGCCGCTCCGCTCAACCTGCCCGGCGGGATCGGTTCGCCGGCCAACGCACTGGCCTTCAAGTAACTGGTCATCTGACGGATACAACGAGGCCGGGCCCGGGCGCAAGGTAGGGCATCGGGTGAGTGAAAGACACGATCTTCCGGCATACCGACGCCTGGGGGGGTAGTCACCTCTACCGGTAACTCAGGCGTCGGCATCGGAGGCGATGGCAAATGGTTCGCTCAGCGGGCTCCGCGGTCGAGACGGATCCAGGGAACGTGCGCAGGCACGTCGCGCTCAGCGCGGGGGTCACCGCCCTCGGCGGGCTGCTCTTCGGCTACGACACCGGCGTGGTTTCCGGTGCCCTGCTTTTCCTCAAGAAGGACTTCGGCGGGCTCTCCTCGTTCCAGGAAGAGCTGGTCACCAGCCTGCTGCTGGTCGGCGCCGTGCTCGGGGCGCTCACCGCGGGCCGGCTGGCCGACCAGATCGGCCGCCGGCTGACCGTGCTGATCACGGCCGCGGTCTTTGTCGTCGGAGTGCTGCTGGCGTCGTTCACCCCGACGTTCCCGGTGCTGCTGGTCGCCCGGATCATCATCGGCCTCGCGGTCGGCTCCGCGTCGACGGTGGTACCGCTCTACATCGGGGAGATCGTGCCCCCGCGGGTGCGCGGCGGCCTGGTCAGCCTTAACCAGCTCGCGATTACCTCCGGCATCCTGGTCTCCTACCTGATCGACTACGGCCTCTCCGACAGCGGCAACTGGCGGCTGATGTTCGGCCTGGCCGCGATCCCGGCGGTGGCCCTGTTCGCCGGGATGCTGTTCCAGAAGGAGAGCCCGCACTGGCTGATCCGGCAAGGCCGGGACGACGAGGCCCGGCAGGTGCTGACCCGGCTGCGGGACGAGGGTGACATCGACCAGGAGATCCGCGAGGTCCACGAGGTCAGCCAGCAGCAGGGAAGCTACCGGGACCTGATCTCGCCGCGAGTACGGCCGCTGGTCATCGTCGGCGTGCTGCTCGCCGTCTTCCAGCAGATCACCGGCATCAACACCGTCATCTACTACGCGCCGACCCTGCTCCAGGGAGCCGGGCTGGGCAACAGTGCCGCCCTGCTCGCCAACGTGGTGAACGGCGCGGTCAACGTAGGCATGACGATCGTCGCGATCTGGCTGCTGGACAAGGTCGGCCGCCGCCCGCTGCTGCTGTCCGGGACGGCCGGCATGGCGGTGGGCATGGTCATCGTGGGCTGTGCCTTTATCGGCGGCTCGACCCTGCACGGCGGGCTCGCTTACGTCGCGATCGCCGGCCTGCTCATCTACACCGGGTCGTTCGCGATCGGCCTGGGGCCGGTCTTCTGGCTGCTGATCGCCGAGATCTACCCGCTGCGGATCCGCGGCGCCGCCATGAGCGTCGCCTCGATGGCCAACTGGGGGGCGAACTTCGTCGTCACCGTCTCGTTCCTGACCCTGCTCAACGCGATCAGCGGGGTAGGCGTGTTCTTCCTGTTCGGCTTTCTCACGCTGGTGGCGCTGGCCTACTTCTGGAAGAAGGTGCCGGAGACCAAGGGGCGCAGCCTGCAGGAAATCGAGCGCGACCTGGTACCGGCGCAGCGCACCGCGGGCGACGGCCGGCCGGCCGAGCACACCGCCGGCGACGACCTGACCGCGGGTTCCTGACCCGTTACTTGCCGTGCGGGTCACTGGCGTTGAGGGTGGCCACGACCTGGTCGTAGTCGCCGCGGGCCTCGCCGTAACGAAGGAACTTCACCCGCTCGACCAGGATCTCCTGCGCGTCCGGCTGCGCCTCCAGCAGGCTCATGGCCTCGGCGGTGAAATCCTCGAGCGGCATCGCGGCCTCGTTGTCTTCGTGACCAGGGACCAGCCCGGTGCGCACCGAGGGCGGCACCAGCTCAATGACCTGCACGTTCGTGTCGGCCAGCTGCAGCCGGACCGACTCGCTGAGCAGGTGGACGGCCGCCTTCGCGGCGCTGTAGCTGGGCGTGGCCGCGAGCGGGGTAAACGCCAGGCCGGAGGAGACGGTGACAATGGCGGCCTCCGGCCGGGTCTGCAGGTGCTCGATGAACGCCGCGATGAGGCGGACCGGGCCGAGCACGTTGGACGTGATGACCGCCTCGGCCGAATCGAGGAACGACTCCGGCTTGTGCCAGTCCTCCACGCGCATGATGCCCGCCATCGTCACCAGGACGTTGAGGTCCGGGTGGCGGTCAAGTACCTGCCGGGCAGCGGCGCCGATACTGGCCGGGTCCGTGGTGTCGATCGGCACGGCGTCGAGCCCCGGGTACTCGGCGGTGAGCTGCTCGAGCCGGCCGGCGCGCCGGCCGGCGATGATCACCGTGTTCCCCTTAGCCCGCAGGGCCAGCGCGAGCGACAGGCCGATACCGCTGGTGGAACCGGGAATGAAGATCGTGTTCCCTGTGATGTTCATGCCAGTACTCTGCCGCAGCCATCGCGACCTGGGCAGAGAGCGGTTATCGGGGGACTGGCGGTCCCTGGCTGAGCGGCCCGGGCCGGCGATAATAGCGGCATGGACCGGGCAGCACTGGCAGACTTCCTGCGGCACCGCCGCGAGGCGCTGCAGCCCGGGGACGTCGGCCTGCCCGTCACCGCGCGCCGGCGCACCCCGGGGCTGCGGCGCGAAGACGTCGCGGCGCTGGCCGCGATGTCGACCGACTACTACACCCGCCTGGAGCAGCAGCGCGGCCCGCAGCCGAGCGAGCAGATGCTCGGCTCGCTCGCCCGGGCGCTCCGGCTGACCGGCCAGGAGCGCGACTACCTGTTCCAGCTCGCGGGCCACGCCGGTCCCGCGCCGGCCGCGGCGGCGGCGCACGTCCCGCCCGCGCTGCTGCGGGTACTCGACCGGCTCGACGACACCCCCGCCCTGATCTTGTCGGACCTGGGCGAGACCCTCGTGCAGAACCGGATGGCGGCTGCCCTGCTCGGGGACCGGTCCGGCTATACCGGCCTGGCCCGCAGCGAGATCTACCGCTGGTTCACCGACCCGGCCGAGCGGCTGCGCTACCCCGCGCACGACCGCGACCGCCAGAGCCGGGCCCAGGTAGCCAGCCTGCGGGCCGCCCACGGGTCGACGGGCCCGCAGTCGCGGGCGGGCGAGATCGTCCGCGCCCTGACCCGGGAAAGCCGCGAGTTCGCCGAATTGTGGGCGCGGCACGAGGTCGCCCGGCGCTTCGAGGACCACAAGGTGCTGGTCCATCCCGAGCTGGGCGAGATCGAGCTGGACTGCCAGGTGCTGTTTACCGAGGATCAGTCCCAGGCGCTGCTGGTGCTCACCGCCCCGCCGCGGACCGAGGGCTACGAGAAGCTGCAGCTGCTCGCCGTGCTCGGGCAGCAGCAGTTCGGTCCGGGGGCCCGGGCGCAGCCACGCGCTCGTTCGGGACTGGCCTGATTTCGATCTTCGGGCGGCCGAACGAGCGCGCGGCTTAGCGCACTGGCCTGCTAGCCGGCGTGGCCGCCGAGCTCGACGAGGGCCTGGGCGAGCTTGAAGTACTTGTTCGTGCCCAGGTCGCGCACGGTCTTGATGTTAAACGCGGCCTGCAGCTTCTCCGCGTCCCCGTCACTGACGCCCGCCAGCGCGGCCACCGGCGCATCGAGCAGCTCGCCTACGCTCTTGTCCTCGTACGCCTTGTCCAGCGCCTAGTTCAGCCCTACGGAAACAGACATCTGTTTAGCCCCCTTGTCGCACAGCCGGCCCCCGGCACCGCCGGGGCCAGCGCGGTCTCTTTGACCGGTTTACCGTACACCGCGCCTGCTTCGCGGTTGCGGCATCTTTCCCCAAGCCCGGGTTCCCGCGCGGTCTTAGCCGCGATTGCCCGGGCCGCTACGATCGGAGCGTGACCACCCCCACGCCTCCCGCTGCCGCCGCCGGACCCGCGCCCGAGGGCGAAACCCTGCTGCACTCGCTGGCCGGCACCGTGACCGTCGGCGGCACCGATCTGCTGGAGACGCGCGAGAACGCGGTGCCCTGGCTCCGCGCGGCCGGGATGCTGCCCGCCGACGCGACGCTGAGCGGCTCGGAGC
>DASWUW010000063.1:0-4151 GCA_036406335.1 Trebonia sp. | reverse complement strand
GGTGGCCCGCCAGTCCCAGGTGGTCGCGGAGGCGCTCGACGCCGCGCCGGACGTTACCGTCCGGGTGACCTGGAAGCCGGTCCTCACCGACTCCGACGCCATCCGGCGGCTGTGCCTGGACGCTACCGCCGACGACTCGTGTATCGGGCTGATCGCCTGGATGCACACGTTCAGCCCGGCCAAAATGTGGATCGCGGGCCTCGGGGCGCTCGGAAAGCCGCTGCTGCACCTGCACACGCAGGCGAACGTGACGCTGCCGTGGGCGGACATCGACATGGACTTCATGAACCTGAACCAGGCCGCGCACGGCGACCGGGAGTTCGGCTACGCGCTGACCCGGCTCGGGATCCGCCGCAAGACGGTGGCCGGGCACGTCTCCGACCCGCGGGTCACCGCGTCGGTCGGCACCTGGGCGCGGGCGGCGGCAGGCTGGGCCGCCACCCGGGCGCTGAAACTGGCCCGGTTCGGCGACAACATGCGCTTCGTGGCGGTTACCGAGGGCGACAAGACCGAGGCCGAGGCCGTCTTCGGCACCCAGGTCAACACCTGGGGGGTCAACGAACTCGCCGCCGCGGTGGCCGCGGCCGGCCGCGGCGCCGTCGATGCCCTGGTGGCCGAGTACGCCGACCGCTACGACGTCGTCCCCGAGCTGCTGCCGGGCGGGGAGCGCAGCCAGTCGCTGCGGGACGGCGCGGCCATCGAGATCGGCCTGCGGTCGTTCCTCGACGACGGCGGGTTCGGCGCGTTCACCACCAGCTTCGAGGATCTCGGGGGGCTGCGCCAGCTCCCCGGCCTGGCCGTGCAGCGGCTGATGGCCGACGGCTACGGCTTTGGCGCCGAAGGCGACTGGAAGACCGCCATCCTGGTCCGCGCGGCCAAGGTCATGGGCGCGGGCCTGCCCGGCGGCGCCTCCCTGATGGAGGACTACACCTACGACCTCACCCCCGGCGCCGAGCGCATCCTCGGCGCCCACATGCTCGAGGTCTGCCCCACGCTCAGCACCGCCCGTCCCCGCCTGGAGATCCACCCGCTGTCCATCGGCGGCCGCGAGGATCCCGTCCGTCTCGTCTTCACCGCCGACCCCGGCCCGGGGGTGGTCGCCGCCCTGACCGATATGCGGGACCGCTTCCGGCTGGTCGCCAACGTGGTCGAGGTCGTTCCGCTGACGGCCCCGCTGCCGCGGCTGCCGGTCGGCCGCGCGGTGTGGAAACCGGCCCCCGACTTCCGCACTTCCGCCACTGCCTGGCTCACGGCCGGCGCCGCCCACCACACCGTCATGTCCACCGCGGTCGGCGTCGAGGCATTCGAGGACTACGCCCGCATCGCCGGAACCGAGCTGCTGGTCATCGATTCCGGCACCACCGCGCGGTCCTTTGAGGCCGAGATCCGCGCCAACGCCGCTTACTACCGCCTCGCCCGCGGACTCTGAGGGCACCGGCGGAATCTGAGGGCGCCGGCGGCACCCTCTTCAGGCGGCTTTGAGGACGGCCCAGACTTTTTTGCCGTTCCAGCCGGGGACGGTTTCCCAGCCCCAGTCTTCGGCTAGGTTCTCGATGATCTCCAGGCCCCGGCCCGACTCCTCGTCCGCTTCGGGGTGGCGGGCTACCGGGGCGCCGAGGGTGGCGGGGACGGTATCCCAGACCTCGATGAGCAGGCGGGCGCGGTCGCTGAGCAGGCGGATCCACAGCACCGGGAGGGAGCCGGCCTCGGTGTAGCGGGGGGTGCCGTCGGGATTGGTCGAGGCGCGCACGACGTTGGTGCTCAGCTCGCTGACCAGCAACTCGGTCACGTCACTGAGATCGTCGAGACCCCAGTCGCTGAGGGTGGCGGTGACAAAGCCGCGCGAGAGGCTCGGCGCCGTCGGCAGGGCTCCCACCGGGCCCAGATCGGACGTCAGCGGCCAGTCAGCCACGGGAGACTCTTCGCTTCGGTGCGGGGCGCGGCGGCCGCGCACCGTACCGCACAAGACGAAGAACGCTAGTAGCCACCTGAGTGTTACGCGTGCGCGCCGGGACGGAACGGAGCCCCGTGGCCGGGGATTATCACCGCGGCCAGCCCCAGCAGCGGTTTCCGGCTGGCCTGGAGCGCGACCGGGTCGGTGCCGAGCGGATCCTCCTCCGGGCCGGCGGCCGACCACCAGGCGTGGGTGCAGGCGTACACGCCGTCGGGAGCCGACGCGACGGTGGAGATGTCCTCGCCGGTGTGTCCCGGTGTGCGCAGCAGCCGGACGGAGGGGCTGAGAACCGCCCCGTGCGCGTCCCGGTCGATCCAGCGGTCACCCCGGTACACCGCCCAGTGGTCATGGATCCGGGCGTTCGGGAACAACGCCGCGTTGACCGTGTGGTCGGGGTGATGGTGACTGAAGACCACGTCGGTGACGTCTTCCGGGCCCGGGCCGAATCCGGACAGGGCCGCGAGCAGCGCACCGCGGTCGGCGACCATCCCGGGATCGACGACGATCACCGCAGCGCCGTCGAGGAGCAGCGTCACCGTCCCGCTGACCCGCTCGCCGTCGCCGCCAAGCCCAACGTAACCCTCGTGCAGCACGTGCACCGCAGCGGTGCCGGTGGCCGGGATCGCGATGTCACTCACGCAACGACCTTACCCCGCGGCGATAGACCCTAAATGTCTCACCTGTGAAGTCCC
Source organism: Trebonia sp. (assembly GCA_036406335.1). Classification (GTDB taxonomy): domain Bacteria; phylum Actinomycetota; class Actinomycetes; order Streptosporangiales; family Streptosporangiaceae; genus Trebonia. Next base: position 1,505 of record DASWUW010000063.1, on the reverse strand, counting down.
GGGATTACGGCAGCTCAAGAGGGAGGCTGATGCCGTCGAGGGCGTGCGCGCACAGGTCATCCTCGCGCTTGTCCGGGAACGCGGCGATGATGTCCGCTACCAGACCGCGCAGGCGGCCCATATTCTGGCCGAACACCGCGAACACCTCGGCCTGGGTGACGCCGTCGCCCTCCGTCACGCCCGCGTCGGTGTCGGTCACCAGCGCCAGCGTCGTGTAGCAGAGGGCCAGCTCGCGGGCCAGCACCGCCTCCGGGTGCCCGGTCATCCCGATCAGCGTCCAGCCCTGCGCGGCGTACCACCGCGACTCCGCTCGGGTGGAGAAGCGCGGGCCGTCGATGACGACCAGCGTCCCGGATCCGGCCGGCGCCCAGCCGGCCCGCCGGGCGGCCGCGACCGCGTGCCCCCGGCCGGACGGGCAGTACGGGTCGGCGAACGGCACGTGCACCGCGCCGGAGTCGTAGTAGGTCTGGGTCCGCCCCGTAGTCCGGTCCACCAGCTGGTCGGGGATGACCAGTGTGCCGGGACCGCAGGAGGCGGTAAGCGACCCCACCGCGCTGGGCGCCAGGATGCGCCGCACGCCGAGCGCGCGCAGCGCCCATAGGTTGGCCCGGAACGGGATCCGGTGCGGCGGGAACCGGTGATCCCGGCCGTGCCGGGGCAGGAAGGCCACCCGGCGCCCGGCGACCTCGCCCACCAGCACCGGCTCGCTCGGCTGGCCGAACGGAGTCTCGACCCGCACCTCTTCGGCGTCGGTGAGGAACTCGTAGAAGCCCGACCCGCCGATGACTCCGATGTCCGCTACCGCGGGCACAGCGGCCATGAAATCAGGCCACCTTCTCCCCCGAGCCGGAGGAACCGGAGCGCGAGCCCGAGGAACCGGAGCCCGGGGAACCGGAGCGCGAAGAGCCCGAAGAAGAGGAAGACGACGAGGAACCGGACGAGGACGACGAAGAATCCCCGCCCGGCTTGGCGGACGAGTCGCCGGACTTCGAAGACTCGCCCGACTTCGAGGAGTCGCCCGACTTCGAGGACTCACCCGGCTTCGAGGACTCACCCGGCTTGGACGCGTCGCTGCCGGACTTGGCCGGCGAGTCACCCGGCGCGGCCGCCGAGTCGGACGGCTTGCCGCCGCGGCTGTCGTTCCGGTAGAAGCCGGAGCCCTTGAACACGATGCCCACGGGCGAATAGACCTTGCGCAGCCTGCCTCCGCACTCGTCGTGCACGGTCAGCGCGTTGTCGGTGAACTTCTGCACCGCCTCGAGCCGGCCACCGCATTCGGTGCAAACATACTGGTAAGTGGGCACGGTTCCTCCCAGGCGGGACCAATTCGGTTCGCCACATTAGCACTCGCACTAGCAGACTGCTAAGGATAACCGCCCCCGCGGCCCGCTGATTCCGCCCCGCCGGCTCCGCGGGCGGCGCCGCCGCCGGGGATCAGAACCAGGTGATGCCGCTCGACGGGCGGGCGACCGCGCGCAGCGCGCGGTCGTGCGGCTCGGCCGGCA
>DASWUW010000062.1:0-4674 GCA_036406335.1 Trebonia sp. | reverse complement strand
GGAACCAGGTGTGCGCGTGCAGCAGCAGCGACACCTGCGCCGGGTCGACGCCTGAGCGGTCCAGGGCGAGCTGCCCGGCCTTGACCGCCATGCCGACGACGGTCTCGTCCTCGTCGGCCACGCAGGCGGACTCCCAGGCGTTCTCCTCCTGCAGCTCGGGCTCGTAGCGGCCCTGCCCGATCGGCTCCCGCGGCGGAAGCCAGCTGGCTGCCCCGGCCACGTAGATGTCGTTAAATCGCACTGGATCTCCTGGTCTGTCCCTGAGAACCCATGCCAGGCGCGGCCGGCGGTGCGTCCGGACCTGACACAGGCATCCTCCGCGGTTGTGCTGCTTCATCAGACATTGACATCCGCTCACCGCGCTCACATCTTCCCGGTTGCCCGCCACGTCGAGCTGGATACCGCGGCTTACGAGCGCCGCCAGTAGTAGCACTTCGAATCGACTCGCGTGAGCTCGCCGGTCAGGCCGCGCGCGCGGCGGAAGTCGTCGACTGCCCGGCGGCAGTAGGTCCACCGGTCTTCGCCGTAATCGTCGATCACCACGTAGCCGCCGGGCGACAGCTTGCCGTACAGGCTGGTGAGTGCGTCCATGGTCGATTCGTAGTAATCGCCGTCGAGGCGGATGATGGCCAGGCGCCCGATGGGCGCGGTGGGCAGGGTGTCCTTAAACCAGCCCTCGAGAATGCGCACCTGCCCGTCGAGCAGGCCGAAGGCACTGAAGTTGGCCTCGACGTCGGAGCGCGAGACCGCGAAGTGCTTGTAGGTCTGGGTCATGGTGGCGCTAACGTGCGCCTTGGCTTCGGCCGGGAACTTCTCGGCGTCGGGCTCGGGCAGCCCCTGGAACGAGTCAGCCACCCACACCCGCCGGTCGGTGGAGCCGAGGGCCGCCAGCATGCCACGCATGAAGATGGTGGTGCCGCCGCGCCAGACCCCGGTCTCGATGAAGTCGCCCGGGATCTGCTGCTCGACCACGGTCGTGATGCAGGCCTGGATGTTGTCGAGGCGCACGCGCGGGACCATGGTGTAGGCGTTGCCGTTGATGTAGTGATCGATGAAGCCCGTGAGGAAGCGGGGATCGTCGATGTCGGGCTCTTCGCCCGACAGAGTGCCGGTAAGGACCTTCTTCAGGAGGTCCAGGTACAGACTGGCGGCCGTCATTCCGATGACGATGCCGCAGGCGCCGGCTCCGGTCACCTTCGTCGTTGCCGGTTACGCTGCCCGCCGCGACAGGTCCGTTCGCGGTGTCCGTCTTCGCATTTTCGGAGATGCCGGCCGGGACTCCGTCCGGCAACCATGGGTGCTGATCGGGTGCTCAGGCCGGAAGGAAGCCGACATGACCGCGACAGTTCCCCAGCCGGCCTCGGCTCGGTTCGGCCCGCAGCGCGCGTCCGAGCTGGTCGCCGCGCTGCGGTCCACCGTGGAGCCGGGAACATGGCAGCGTGCCGCGGCCGAGCTGCGCCATCACCCGGAGGCCTTCAGGCCCTGTGTACAGCGCACGCTCACGGTGCGCGTGCTGGCCACGTCCACCAGCGACCTGCTGGCCCAGCTGCTGCCGGCCGCCGGCCTGGCCGCGGGACTCGGCCTTGAGGTCACGCAGGCGCCCTACGGCCAGCTTGAGCAGGAGCTGCTCGACGCCCGCTCAACGACGCGACGCGAGCCCCCCGACTACGTGCTGCTCGTGCCCAGCGCGGACGACCTAGCCCTGGGCAAGCTGGCTGGACGGGAACCGCACGAGGTGGTGGAAGCCGCCGTCCAGCGGTGGTCACGGCTGTGGGACGCCGCGCGAAACGCCCGGATCGGGATCTGCCAGCACCTGTTCGCACCGCCTGCGGCCGATCCGTTCGGCACCGCTGCACTCCGGTTTCCGCAAAGTCCGTCCGCAGTCACGGCGCAGGTCAATGCCAGGCTGCGGGCCGACGGTGACGTCGTGCTGGTGGACTGCGAACGGCTTGCGGCCGAGCACGGGCTCCGGGACTGGCGTGACAGTCGGTACTGGTTCGCTGCCCGCCAGGACGTTTCCCTCGCCGCCCTGCCGGCGGTGGCCCGCGCCACCGCCGCCGCGCTGGCCGCCGATCAGGGGCTCAGCCGGCGGTGCGTCGTCGTCGACCTGGACAACACGCTCTGGGACGGCGTCGTCGGTGAGGAGGGCATCGACGGCGTGGGACTGACCGCCTCACCGCGGGGCGAGGCCTTCGCGGCATTCCAGGAGTACCTGCTGATGCTGCACCGGCGGGGGGTCGCGCTGGCCGTGGCCACCAAGAACGACGCGGACCTGGCTCACCGCGCGATCGCCGGGGTGCCGGGGATGCGCTTGCGGCCCGAGCACCTGGCGGCCGTGGTGGCTGACTGGCGGCCTAAGTCGGAGCAACTCCGGGAGGTGGCCTCGCGGCTGTCGCTCGGCCTGGACAGCCTGGCCTTCGCTGATGACAACCCCGCGGAGCGGCTCGAGGTCCGTCGTGCGCTCCCGCAGGTCGACGTCATCGATCTCCCGGCGAATCCGTCCGATTACGTCGCCGCGCTAGCGGGCCGGCCCACCCTCGAGCCTGGGCGGCTTACTGCGGCCGACCGGCAGCGTAACGCGTCGTACGCCGGCCTACGGGCCGCCGCGGAGCTGCGCGAGGGAATGGCATCGCTGGATGAATTCCTCGATGACCTAGCCATGGAGGCCAGCGTGCGCCCCGTCGACGAGGCGCTGCTCCCACGGGTCACGCAGCTGCTGCAGAAGACGAACCAGTTCAACCTTACGACCAGGCGGCGCACGTCGCAGGAGGTGGCAGCCCTGGTGGCCGATCCGCGCTGGGTCTGCTTGTCGCTGTCGCTGCGGGACAAGCTGGCCGACCACGGGATCGTCGGCGTCGCTTTCGCTGTCCAGCACGGGGATGAGGCGGTGGTGGACACGCTGCTGCTGAGCTGCCGCGTGATCGGCCGCACGGCCGAACGGCTGCTGCTCACCGAGCTGGGACGCGCGGCGGCCGAGCGCGGCTGCACGACGCTCGTCGGCTGCTACCGGGCGACCGACCGCAACGCGCTGGTCGCCGAGCTGTACCCGCAGCTCGGGTTTTCCCCGCAGGGCGCGGCACCGGGCGAGGAGCGCTACAGCCTGCCGCTGGTGGCCCTGGACAAGCTCGCGACCCGGCATATTGCCAGCGCGCGAACCGGCGAAAGGACGGTACAGCAGTGAGCGCGATCATCACGGTGGTAACGGAGGTGTTCACCCGGGTCGTCGGAGAGCCGCCGAGTCGCGGCGCCGAGACGACGCCCGCGGACGTCAACTCGTGGGGCTCCCTCGCGCATGTGCAGCTCGTTTTCGAGATCGAGCAGGCCCTCGGGATTCGGATGCCCGAGGGCCTGCTGGAAAATCGCACGACGGTCGGCGCGCTGATCGAGGCGGCCCAGGCGGCCGTGGGGGCCGGATGACCGCGACCGTGAATAACCCGCGTTGCGTTAGGCGGTGAGGCCGGCCAGCCAGTTCTGCCATGCCTCGGTTTCGGCAGAGCGGTCGCGGTCGTCGAAGTAGTGGGCGGTCGCGAAGGCCATGTCATTGTAGCCGTGGATCAGCATGTACATCGCGTCCTCGGTGCGCATGCCGACGAAGCTGGGCGAGCCGGTGAACTCGACGGTGCCACCAGCTGGGTCGATCCCGGGCACGCTGAGCCTGGCCGGCTGGCCGTCGGCGGCGTCCGGTCCGACGCCGATCGCCGCGGTCATGGCGGCCCAGGGGTCTTTGACGACGGGGCCGGGCAAGAACAGGCCAGTCTTCGCGGTAGTGGGCGCGAAGTGATTGAGGTAAACGGCGAGCTTCTTCAGGTAGGCGTGGTCGCCGGCTGACAGGCCGTTGTATTCGGCCTCCCAGTCGTCGCCCAGGAGGCCGCTGTGCACGTAGCGCACCAGCGCGCCGCCGCCGTCGCGTGACTCGATGAGCCACTCGATGGCGGTGAACGTGCCGTCCGGGTTCTTGTCATCCTGCGTCGCGTAGCGGTGGCCGGGTTCCCAGGCGACGATGCTGGCCGTTGACACCTGGCCGAACATGTCGAACGTGCTGGTCTTGTTGGCGCTGTCGACCTCAGTGTGCCCCATGAGCCAGGAATCGACTCCTGGCCCGGACGTGATCGCCTGCCACACCTGATCCGGCGTGGCGTCGACGGAGATCTCCTCGCGTACCTCGAATGGGTGGGTCATGGCTGCTGCTCCTCGGTTGAAAGGTTGGTGTCTGCCGGCGGCTCGGCGTCTTCGGTGATGCTCGGGTGGACCGCGAGGATAAGGCGGTGCGGCCGACCGGTTTCTGTGTGGTACTTACTGATAATTCCGGTGAGCGCGTCCGTGAGCTCACTGACGAACGCGGCGCGATCGGCCGGTTTGGCGAACCGGACTTCGGCGTCGAGCCCGAAGGTGGCGAGCGGCTTGTTGGCCTTCGCCGCCCCGTTGATGAGCGCGCCCGTCTCCCGGACGAGCCGCGCGGCGAGCGCGAGCAGCCAGCGCGCGGACAGCCGGTCGGGCGACCGGGCCGGATCGGGCGCGACCGCGGCGAGCGCGGCCGGCGAGATCACGTAGGCCGCGGCGGAAGCCCGAACGACCCGCTCGGTCATGTTGCCCTTGCGGCGCTCCCCCTCCAACTCCACCAGACCGTGCTGCTCAAGGGTCTTGTCGTGGTAGTTGACGTTCTGCCGGGCCAGC
>DASWUW010000061.1:0-5081 GCA_036406335.1 Trebonia sp. | reverse complement strand
GAGGCGGTGGCGGTCTTGTTCAGCGCCGCGTTGGTGGTGCCGCAGGTCGCGGCGTCCGCCTTTGGTGTCCCCGCCCCCAGCCCGGAGACCAGGAAGGATACGACCAGCGCGGCCAGAGCCAGTAGGCTTACAGCCGTCCGGCGCCCCGCAGGTGCCGGGCGGATCCGCCTCCGGCGCAGTTTTCGATGCGGGTTCCAAGCGTTCACATTCGACCTCCGGCAGCTTCAGCGCTGGCGTCACAGCTTAGGCTGTAACTTATTTCAAGCCGGAACTTAACTCGTTGGAAACCCGCGGTCAAGAGGCCAGAATCTAACAAAATTCTTACGGCTGCGGGGCGAATGTACTATGGCAGCACGCCTTCAACGTGGGGAGCTGAATGCGGGACCGTAAACGCGGCACGGTCCGTGACCTGCGGCGGGAGAACCGGGCCGCCGTCCTGTGGTCGCTGTACCTAGGCCAGAGCCAGCCTCGCAGCCGCCATGAGCTGGGCGCGGCGACCGGACTTAGCGCCGCCTCGGTGACGAATGTCGTCCGCGAGCTGATTGACGAGGGCATCGTCATCGAGACCGGACTGGCGGAATCTGACGGCGGCCGCCCGCGGGCCCTGCTCGGCATGAACCCGGAGTACGGCTACGTCATCGGCGTCGACATCGGCGAGACGCGGACCCGGGTGGAGCTCTTCGACCTGACGATGGCCGAGCGCGCGCGGGCGGAGTACCCGCTGGAGCGGACGGCCGAGCACGACATCCACGTGGTCGTGGAGCAGATCGTGGCGGGCCTCGACGCGGTCATCGCGGACAGCGGCGTCGACCCCGGCGCGATCCTGGGCGTCGGTATCGGCGTGCCCGGCATCATCGAGCGGGAACCCGAGGTGCTGGTGCACGGCCAGACCTACGGCTGGGACGCCATACCGCTCTGGCGGCTGCTGCGCGCGCGCACCGGCCTGCCGCTGCGCTTCGACAACGGCGCCAACGCGATGGGCCAGGCCGAGTCGTGGTTCGGGGCCGGCCGCGGAGCGGGTCACGCGGCGGTGATCCTGGTCGGGTCGGGCGTGGGCGCGTCGCTGATCTCCGGCGGGGCTACCTATCAGGGGGCGACCTCCAGCGCGACCGAGTTCGGGCACATTACCGTGGTAGTGGGCGGCCGCAAGTGCCGCTGCGGGGCGACCGGCTGCCTGGAGGCCTACGCCGGCGCGGAGGCGATCCTGGAGCGGTACGGCCGCCCGATGGCCGCCGACGACCAGGAAGCCGCGCTCGCCGAGCTGATCGCCGTCGCGGACACGGCCCCGCTCGCCGCCGCCGTCCTCGAGGAGACCGCGCAGTACCTGGGGGCCGGCATCGGCACCCTGATCAACCTGTTCAACCCGGAACGGGTGGTGCTCGGCGGGTGGGCCGGGCTGCTGCTCGGCCGGCAGCTGCTGCCGGAGATCCGGGAAGCGGCCCGGCAGCATTCCCTGCGGCACCCGTTCGCCGCCACGTCGATCGAGCTGGGCACGCTCGGCCCGGGGGTGGTCGCCCTCGGCGCGGCGACGCTTCCGCTGGAATCCTTTCTCAACGGCGCCGCCCGCGGTCGTCCCGGGGCCGGCGGCGGTCCCGGGGCAGGCAGTGGTTCCGATCTAGCCGGAGGGCCGCGGGCCCAGCCGCGTTAAGGCGGCTGAGCCCGGTGGCCCGGACCGGTTAGCTGGTCGTGTGCACCTGGAATTCCCAGAGCGAGTAGCCGTACTGGGTGGCGCGGGCGGTGCCGTACACGCGGATGTAGCGGCCGGTGCCGGTCACGCTGAGGGTCTGGTTGCCCCCGGTGCCGGCGGTAGTGGAGTAGACGGTCGTCCAGTTGGTGTTGTCGTTCGACACCTGGATCTGGAAGGCGGTGCCGTAGGCGGCCTCCCAGTTCAGGCCGACCTGGCAGATCGACTTGGCCGAGCCGAGGTCGACCTCCAGCCACTGCGGGTCGGAGAACGCCGACGACCAGCGGGTGCCGGCGTTGCCGTCGGTCGCGGCGGCCGCCAGGAAGGCCCCGTTCTCCGTCGAGGAGGCGGTGGTGGGCTGGTTCAGCGCGGCGTTGGCCGTGCCGCAGCTTCCGCCGGTGCCGCCGCCCCCGCCGCTGCCTGTGGTGTTGACCTGGAACTCCCAGAGCGAGTAGCCGTACTGGGTGGCGCGGGCAGTGCCGTACACGCGGACGTAACGGCCGGTGCCGGTGACCGGGATGGTCTGCACGCCGCCGGCTCCCGTGGTCGTCGAGTAGACGGTCGTCCAGTTGGTGTTGTCGGCCGATACCTGGATCTGGAAGGCCTTGGCGTAGGCCGTTTCCCAGTTGAGGGCAACCTGGCAGATGCTCTGGGACGAGCCGAGATCGACGTCGAGCCACTGCGGGTCCGAGAAGGCCGAGGACCAGCGGGTGCCGGCGTTGCCGTCGGTCGCGTCGGCGGCCGGGGTGCCGGCGTTCTCGGTGGAGGATGCGGTGGTGGGCTGGTTCAGCGCGGCGTTGGCCGTGCCGCAGGTCCCGCCGGTGCCTCCGCCTCCGCCTCCGCCCCCGCCGCTGCCGGTCGGCAGCGTCCACTGCTGGTCGGCCGCGCCGGTACAGGTCTCGATGTCAAGTCTCGAACCGGTATTACCGCCCGGGTCGGTGAGGCACAGGCCCGAGCTGGAACTGACCAGCTCGCCGTTGGACTGATGGGTCCAGCTCTGTGCCGCCGTGCCGTTGCACGGGTACCAGTCGACGTCGGTGCCGCTGGTCGTGCCCGCGCTGACCACGTCCAGGCAGCCGCCCTGGACCCGGACCGTGCCGTCGGAGTACGGCGACCACTGCTGGCCGGCCGAGCCGGTGCAGCCGGCCAGGTAGACCGGGTTGCCCTCGGTGTTGAGCGAGTTCTGGTTGGTCAGGCAGTTTCCGCTCAGCCCGGTCAGCTGACCGGTGGCCGTCGCGGTGCCGGCCGGGGTGGAGTTGCCGCCCTGCTCGTAGACGGCCACGTAGCCGACGCTCATCGACGCGCCCGAGGTGGTGGCGGACGTCGGGCTGGTGCAGTTGCAGATGCCGTCCGGGTAGTTACCCCCCATGGCCAGGTCGAAGATGATGAAGAAGCCGTGGTCGATGGCCGCCTGCCAGGCCGCCGTGCCGACCGACGCCTCGGTAACCGTGGATTCCACCGTCCCGTCCATCAGGAACTGCAGCGTCTCGGCGCTGGTGTTGGTCCGGTCGACGATCACCGAGTAGGTGTGATATCCGGTCTGGCAGGTGGAGGCGGTGTTCGGGCAGGCGACCAGCGGGTGGCCGCTGCTCCCGGCCGAGTCGTGCAGGGTCTGGGACGCGGTGTTCCCCGCGTTGACGTCCTCCATCATGTCGATCTCACCCGACTGGGGCCAGCCGCCGCCGGTGCGCATGGGCGAGCCGAGCGCCCAGAAGGCGGGCCAGTAGCCGAGGCCGCTGGCCGGGTTCGGCTGCTCGATCTCCGCGGTCATCTCCAGCTTGCCGCCCGCTGGAGCCTGGAAGTCGTCCCGCGTGGACTCGATCCGGCCGCTGGTCCAGGTGCCGCCGTTATTGGTGGCCTTGAGGACCAGGTGGCCGTTGCCGTCCAGGTAGACATTGCTGGTCGAGCTGGTTGTCTGCTCGGTCTCACCGGTGCCGTAGCCGGTGCCGATGTCGTAGAACCAGTTCTGCGCCGACGGGGCGGATCCGGCCGCGCCGGCGAAGTTGTCGCCGAACACCGTGTTCCAGCCGGACGGGGCGGGCGGCACGGTATCGGCCCGGGCCGGCGTAACCGCCAGGGCCGAGAAGGCGACCGTGGTCAGGACGCTGGCGAACAGCAGCAGTACGGCCAGCAGGGTTCGCCGCGGTCTGGCCCGGGCGCGGGCCGGCTCTGATGCGGTACTTGTTCCTGCACTCGTCATTGGGTCTCCTCGGGGGCACCGCAGGACAGCCGCCGCGCTTACCTTTCCGTCTCTTACGTTGTCGGCAGTACGCGGACGGCAGCATTACCCTCGATGAAACATGCGGACGACACTTAGTTCAAGGCTTAGCCAAAGTGTAAATAATGTAAGCACCTGTCGTATTGAGCCGCGGATGCGACCAGGCGCTCAGCCTTCGCTCGAGGTGGCCCAGATGTTGATGCCGGCCTCGACCGCGTCCTTGTCGATCGCCGCGGTCTCCTCGTCGGTAAAGGAAGACCTGGACGCGGCGGCCAGGTTCTCCTCCAGCTGGGCCACCGAAGACGCGCCGATGAGGGCCGACGTCATCCGGGGGTCGCGCAGCACCCAGGAGATAGCCATCTGCGCCAGCGTCTGGCCGCGGGCGGCGGCGAGCTCGTTCAGCTCCCGCACGTGGGTGAGGGTCCGCTCGCTGAGCTGGTCGGTGGACAGCGAGCCGTTGCGCGCGGCCCGCGACCCGGCGGGCACGCCGTCCAGGTACTTGGTGGACAGTACGCCCTGGGCCAGCGGGGAGAACGCGATGCAGCCGATTCCGAGCTCGCCCAGCGTGTCGAGCAGGCCGCCCTCGATCCAGCGGTTGACCATCGAGTACGACGGCTGGTGGATCAGCAGCGGCGTGCCCAGCGAGCGCAGGATCTCGAACGCCTCCCGGGTCCGGTCGGGGGAGTAGGACGAGATGCCGGCGTACAGCGCCTTGCCGGAGCGCACCGCTGTGTCGAGCGCCCCCATCGTCTCCTCCAGCGGCGTGTCCGGGTCGAACCGGTGCGAGTAGAAGATGTCCACGTACTCCAGGCCCATGCGCCCCAGCGACTGGTCCAGGCTGGCCAGCACGTACTTGCGCGATCCCCATTCTCCGTACGGCCCGGCCCACATGTCGTAGCCCGCCTTGGTCGAGATCACCAGCTCGTCCCGGTAGGGCCGGAAGTCTTCCCGCAGCAGCCGCCCAAAGTTGACCTCGGCCGCTCCGTAAGGGGGCCCGTAATTATTCGCGAGATCGAAGTGGGTAACGCCCAGGTCAAAGGCGCGGCGCAGGATGGCCCGCTGCACCTCCAGCGGTGACCCGTCACCGAAGTTCTGCCAGAGCCCGAGTGACACCGCGGGCAGCTTCAGGCCGCTGCGCCCGGTGCGGCGGTAGGGCATCTTGTCGTCGTAGCGGCCTTC
>DASWUW010000060.1:0-4365 GCA_036406335.1 Trebonia sp. | reverse complement strand
TTCATGAACCCGTCCGGGGCCTGACCCCTTCACTGCTCAACCGCTTACCCAACCAACCTGGGCCTAGCGCATGACACGACCCGGGCCTCGCCATCGAGATGGCGAGGCCCGGGTTCTTTTGTGCTCAAGGCAATCGGGCTGAACCGCTTCGGGGTGGCCATCGCGGTCAGCGGCCCGGTCCGGCGCTAGGCGCGCAGCAGGGTGATACCGCGTCCGGCGGCTGGCCAGAGGGAGCGGTTCTTAGCCGAGTCCGCGGAGCAGGCGCTCGGCGTTGCCGTGGGCGATGTCCTCCTTCACGGACTCCGGCAGGTCGGCCTGGAGCAGGAAGTCCACCGCGCCTTCGTTGCCGACGAACGGGTAGTCCACCGCGTAGATCAGCCGGTCGGTGCCGAGCACGTCGACGCAGAAGCGCAGGTGCGGTCTGGTGAACATGCCACCGGGGGTGTAGTAGCTGTTCTGCCGCACGTAGTCGCCGATCGTGCGCTCCAGCCTGGTAGCCCGGCGGGGGAGGGCCTCGTCCAGCCGGTCCAGGAACCACGGGATCATCTCGCCCCAGTGGCCCAGGATGACCTGCAGGTCCGGGTAGCGGTCAAAGACGCCGCTGAGCACCAGGTGCAGGAAGTGGATGCCGGTCTCGTTGTGCCAGCCCCAGGCGGCGGTGGCGAAGCGGGCGGCGACGATCGGGTCGAGGCCCGCCTCGTAGTTGTCGGCGCTGGTGACCCGGGTCGGCAGGGCCGGGTGCAGGTAGATCGGCACGCCCAGCCGGGCGGCGGTGGCCAGGACCGGGTCGAAGCGCTCGGCGGAGAGGAAGTCGCCCTCGGTCCGGCCCATGATCATGGTGCCGACGAAGCCGAGGTCGCCGACGCACCGTTCCAGTTCCGCCGCGGCAGCACCGGGCACGGTAGTGGGCAGCGCGGCGAAGGCGGCGAACCGGCCGGGATGGCGCCGCACGGCGCCCGCGAGGTTGTCGTTGGCCGACCGCACCAGGTCCGCCGCGACGTCGGCCGGCACCTGCTGGGTGCTGAGATTGGACAGCACCTGCATAGTGATCCCGTGTTTGTCCATGTCGGCGAGGCGGCCCTCGTCGAGGTCCATGAGCACGTCCGGGGACGGCGTGTAGGGCAGGCCGGTATCCGGGCTGAAGGCGGCGCTCCAGTGCGGGTTGAGCTGCTGCGCGGTGGCCGCGCTGGCTTTCGCCACCGCGGGGTTGAGCACGTGCTCCTCGATCGTGATGACCTTCATCGGGTCTCCTCCGTCCGGGCGGGCAGGCCGGCTACCCGGACGCCGGCGCACCACACCGCCGTGATCTTGCTGACCGCGCTGATGTCCGGCAAGGGATCACCGTCGATGAGCACCAGGTCGGCCCGCTTGCCCGGGGTGATGACGCCCCGGTCAGTCAGCCCGAAGTACTGCGCTGGGAGGACCGTCGCCGAGCGCAGCGCGTCGACGGGAGACAGGCCCGCACCGGCCAGCAGCGCCAGTTCACGGTGCAGGCTGCTGCCGTAGGGCGGGGACGCCGGCGCGGACGCCGCCTGGTTGGCGTCGGTCCCGGCCAGGATCGTGACGCCGGCCTGGTGCCACTGCCGGACACTGGCCCGGGCGACATCGTAGGAGACGGGCGCGACGGCGCCGATCCGCGCGACGATCGCCTCCATCATCGTCAGGGTCGGCACCACGACTTCCCCGGCCGTGCGGGTGCGCTGCACGGCGTCGTCCTCCAGAAGACGGTCCAGGGGCGCGTGGGTGAGCACGTCGATCCCGGCCGCCTGCGCCAGCAGCACGGCGTCCCGCGTGGCCGCGTGCCCGATCGTCAGCAGGCCGTGCGCGTGAGCAGCCTCCGCCAGCGCCCGGACGGTGGGCTCGTCGAAGCCGGGCGGATCGACGATGATCTTGATGTAGTCCACGCCCTCGGCGACGCGCCGGGTGACGTAGGCCTTGGCCTCGTCCGCATCGGCGACCAGGCCCGCCGAGCGCCCCATCTGCTGGGCGTGCCTGCTGGCCGGGTGGGTGGCGCTGGCGCCGCTCGAGCGCACGTCGGTAACCCCGGGCCGGCCCCGCAGCGCCGCGACCAGCTCGGGCGGTTCGGTTCCCATATCGAGCGCGGTGGTGACGCCGTGGCGGGCCAGCGCCGCCAGCGTCGCCTCGTCGGTGAGATGGATATGGCAGTCGATCAGCCCGGGCAGCAGCACGCCGCCGGATGCGTCTTGCGTACGGGCGCCCGCCGGGTCGTCCCCGATGTGCCTCCCGTCGATGACCACCGTCGCCGGATCGAGCAGCCGCTCGCCGTCGAATACCCGCACGTTGGTCAGTGCGATCTTGTCCATGTCGCCTCCACTCCTGGCCGGCCGCAGAGCGTGGCCATCGTCGGGTCGAAAGATCCGGGGTCGTCCGGCTGGCCGGGCGCGGGCCAGACGGCCGCGACCACCTGGTCGGGGCGGACGATGACCAGCTCCGGGCCCAGCTGGCGCATCAGCGGCGGCCCGGGCCGGGTCACCGTGGCGGGCAGGCCCGCGGCGGCGGCGGCCCGGGCGGCGCGCGCCCCTAGGTCGCCGTCGGCGGCCAGGATCAGGTGCGGGCCGGTGACCAGGTCCAGGGTGGAAACTCCGGGAGCCACCCACAGATGAGGCAGGCGGCGGCCGGGCGCGGCACAGCTCGCCCAGGGGCCGGGTACCGTCGGTGACTCCGGCAGCACGGGGGAGTCCCGGTAGCGGTGGCCCAGGACCAGGTCGGTGCTGAAGTACTCCGCTCGCTTGGTCTCGGTGATGCGGCGCGCTGCGGCGGCCCGGGCCCGGTCGCCGTCCGGTCCCGGCTGGTCGAGGCCGTCGTCCAGCAGTTCCGGGGCCAGGGTGGCCATGTTCGCGGTCGCCTCGTCGATCACCCGCCGGTGCAGCGGCCGGCGTTCGGCCTCGTAGGAGTCGAGCAGTCCCGGACCTCCCCATCCGGCCAGGGTGGCGGCGAGCTTCCAGCCCAGGTCGGCCGCGTCGCCGATCCCGGTGTTGAGGCCGTGGCCGCCGAACGGAGGGTTGAGGTGCGCCGCGTCCCCGATAAGGAACACCCGGCCGCTGCGGCACCGGTCCGCCAGCTCCATCCGCGCGGTCCACGGGTCGGTGCTGATCACCTCGACCGGAAGCTCCCGTCCGAGTGCCCCGGTGACCAGCCGGCCCGGGTCGAAGCCGGCCGCGCGGCCGTCGGCGCCAAAAGCGATCAGCCACCACAGGCCAGCCCGGTCGACCGGTCCCATCATCCCCGGGGTCTGCCGGTTGAGCAGCCAGGTCTGCACCGCGGGCGGGTGCGGCCCGGCGCGGGCGAGTTCCTCGCTGCGGAACACCACGCCGGTGTTGGGGCGCAGCGCGGCCGACCCGGCGTAACGGGCGCCGATCTGCTCGCGGACGACGCTGCGGGCGCCGTCCGCCCCGGCCACGTACTCGGCCGTGACCGGGACCGGGTGGCCGGCCGGGTCACGCAGGGTGGCCCGGACCGGACCCGGGCCGGCCGCGTCCAGCGACTGCAGCCGCCAGCCGAGCCGCAGGTCCACCGTCGGAAGCTCGGACACGACGTCGCGCAGCACCTGCTCGAGGATGTACTGCGGCATCTGCTGCCCGCGTTCGGGGGAGTCGCCGTCGTCCCCGAGGCCCAGCACCCCGGTGAACCGGGTGATCTCCCGGCCCAGGAAGGTGGTGCAGAAGGACACGTCCTGCGACCAGGAGACCGGCAAGGGGGCCGCCGCCCGCAGCCGCTGCGCCAGTCCCCACCGCCGGGCGTGCTCCATGGTGCGGGTGCTGAGGGTCTTGGCCCGCGGCCGCAGCCGGGTCGGCTGCGAGCGCGGCTCGACGACCAGGCAGCCGACGCCGCGCAGACCGAGCTCAATCGCCAGCGCGAGGCCGGCCGGGCCCCCGCCGGCGATCAGCACCGGCGTGTCCCGGCTACCGGACGCCCCGGTCATGCGACGGGAGCGGCCTGACCGCGCAGTGCCAGGCACTGCTGGGCGAATCCCAGCTGCATCAGGTCCAGGGCCGCCCCCGTGAGGTGGTGATCGACCGAGTGGCCGGTGCCGGGCAGAACCGGGGCGGACACCGGAGCGGTGAACCGGCTCTCGTAGTCGGCGCGGGCCTCGGCCGAGGAATCCCACAGCGCGTCGTACGCGCCGAGGACGGTGAGCACCGGTACCTCTACCGCGGCCGCGACCGGGCTGAGCCGGGTGGCGGCCCAGACCGGGGCGCGCACCAGCTCGACGAACGGGGTGGGGGCGTAGGAGCGGTGCGCGGCCGTGCGGGCGGCTTCGGTGAAGGAGCCGGCCGGGCCGAACATCACCCCGTCGCGCTCGGGCACCGGAAGATCGACCACGCCGGACAGCGGCAGGGCGCC
>DASWUW010000059.1:0-2451 GCA_036406335.1 Trebonia sp. | reverse complement strand
GATACGAGCCGATGGGCCGGGACTCCCACAGTGCGCTGAGGTCGTCCAGCCGGACCTGCTTGCGCCAGATCCCGCCGGGAGCGGGCGAGAACCCGTGCTCCTCCGGCGGCGGCGGCGCCGCGAACAAGGTGACGTCACGGTCGGACGGGCCGACCGCGGCCTGGTAAGAAGCACCCAGGTAGGAGGCCATGAGTCGGTATTGCATAAAGCCTTAACCCTCCCTCGGCCGCCGCCAGGCCAGTCCGTCGTAGCGGGCTACCGGTTCCTCGCCCGCGTCCGCGACCCGGCAGAGCGTGGTCCCGACCGGAACCTGGATCGGCTCCAGGTAGAACTCCGTCCGTCCGGGAACGCCGCGCGCACTGACCGGCACGTACCCGTCGATCTCCCTCGCCTGCCAGCACAAGCAGTACAACTCCGGCATGTCGGGTTTGAAGTCCGACCCTTCGTAGCCTAGGCCGAGTGCGTAGAACGCGTCTGCCGGGTTCCTGAAGACCACGTCGCGGACCCGGTGCACGTACCCCGCGATCACGCCGCGCTGGCCGCTCATGTACGGCCCGACCATCCGGGGCGGCACTACCTTCCGCATCGGCGTGCCGGGAAGAATCCGTGCGGCTTGGGCCGGCTCGCGTGCAGAACCCACGGAACTGCTCCTTCCCGCTTGCGCTGTAGCTCAGGGCCACACAGCCGGCCGACGAGTCGAAGGCCTGCACGTCGCAGCAGGTCAAGAGACTTTCACATCCGGCAGGTGAGCTCAACCGATTCTGCCGTGGAGATCGACGATACTCACCGTTAAATGCGGCTTTCATAGATTTCACTACATTTAGTAGCCGTCCGGGGGATACCGGGACCCGGTCCGGGCCAGGCCGGGCGGGGCCGGCGGTAGGGTCGCCCCGTGGCAGGAAGCAGAGTGCCCGGCGGCCGGCCGGCGGGCGACACCGGTGCCGCCGACCCGGCGGTCGCCGCGGTTCTCGCCGCGTATGCGGCCGGCCAGGCCGCCGAGACCGCGGTGCTGACCGCGATCGCCGCGAGCCGGCTGCTCGTCCCGGTCGTCGCCGTGCTGGCCGAGGCCGCTGACGACGGCACGGAAAAAGAGACCGAGATGGCGCTGCCGACCCTGATCGGCAACGACGGCCGGCGGGCGGTCATCGCGTTCACCGGCACCGACGCGGTCAGCCGCTGGCGCGCGGACGCGCGCCCGGTCCCGGTTCCGGCCCCGCGCCTGTGGCCTGCGGCGGCCGCCGAGCAGGCCAGCGCGGTGGTCATCGACGTGGCGGGCCCGGTCACCGTGGTCGTTGAGGGGGCCCGGCTCGCCGCCCTGGCGGCCGGCGCGCCGCCGCCGCCCCCGCAGGAGGACCCCGACGTCTACGCCCAGGTAGCGGCGGTCACCTCCGGCTTCACCCTGGAACCGGGGGGCAGCGAGGCCGACCTGACCGTCACGCTGGCCACGGCGGACCCGGCGGGCGCGCAGGCCGCGGCCCAGGCCATCGCCGCGCGTCTTGCCCCCCGCCTCCGCCGTGGCATCGCGTTCCGCTTCGGCGCGGGACAGGCGGGAACCACCCGTCCGTTCGGCTGATCCCGCTCCGGGCCCGGAGCGGGAGCTGCCTCCCGGATGCGGGGGCGTTCGCTGACGGTAAGGTGAGCAGCATGTTTCGGTGGCTGACGGCGGGCGAGTCGCACGGTAAGGCGCTCGCCGCTATCTGTGACGGCGTGCCTGCGGGGGTGCGGGTGACCAGCGAGGACGTGGCCGCGGCGCTCGCGCGGCGACGGGCCGGTTACGGGCGCGGCGCGCGCATGAAGTTCGAGCAGGACGAGGTGGAGCTCACCGGCGGCGTCCGGCACGGCGCCACGCTCGGCGGGCCGGTCGCGATCCGCGTCGGCAACACCGAGTGGCCGAAGTGGGAGACCGTCATGTCGCCCGACCCGGTCTCGCGCGAGGAACTCGACCGGCAGGCCCGCAACGCGCCGCTGACCCGCCCGCGGCCCGGTCACGCCGACCTGGCCGGCATGCAGAAATTCGGGCACCGCGACGCCCGGCCCGTCCTGGAACGGGCGAGCGCGCGGGAAACGGCCGCGCGGGTCGCGCTGGGCGAGGTCGCCCGGCGCCTGCTGGAGCAGGCGCTCGGCGTCCGGCTGCTGTCGCACGTAGTCAGCCTGGGGTCGGTCGCGGTGCCGGCGGATGCGCCGGTGCCGGAGCCGGACGACCTGGCCCGCATCGACGCCGACCCGGTGCGCTGCGCCGACACCGGCACCAGCGCCCGCATGGTCGCCGAGGTAGACGCGGCCCGCACGGCGGGTGACACCCTCGGCGGCGTGGTCGAGGTCGTGGTGCACGGGCTGCCGCCGGGTCTCGGCAGCTTCACCCAGTGGGACCGGAAGCTCGACGCGCGGCTCGCCGGGGCGGTCATCTCGATCCAGGCGTTCAAGGGCGTGGAATTTGGTGACGGCTTTACC
>DASWUW010000058.1:0-2012 GCA_036406335.1 Trebonia sp. | reverse complement strand
GTCGGGTGCGTCTTCGTCCGCTAGGGGCTGCTCGGCCGGCGGGGCCTCCTGGATGATGACGTGCGCGTTGGTGCCGCTGATCCCGAACGAGGACACCGCCGCGGTGCGCCGCCGGGCGCCGGCCGGCCAGGGCGCCGGCTCGGCCAGCAGCCGGACGTCGCCGGCCGGCCAGTCGATGTGCGGGGACGGGTCCTGCGCGTGCAGGGTGCGCGGAAGTTCGCCGTGCTGGAGGGCGAGGACCATCTTCATCAGTCCGGCCACGCCCGCGGCCGACTGGGCGTGCCCGATGTTGGACTTGACCGACCCGAGCCACAGCGGCTGCCCGGCGGGCCGGTCCTGCCCGTAGGTGGCGATCAGCGCCTGGGCCTCGATCGGGTCGCCCAGCGTGGTCCCGGTGCCGTGCGCCTCGACCGCGTCCACGTCCGCGGGCGACAGCCGGGCGCTGGCCAGCGCGGCCCGGATGACCCGCTGCTGCGACGGGCCGTTCGGCGCGGTCAGGCCGTTGCTGGCGCCGTCGGAGTTGACCGCGGTGCCGGCGACCACCGCGAGGACGGGGTGCCCGTGGCGGACCGCGTCGGACAGCCGCTCGACCACGAGCAGGCCCGCGCCCTCGCCCCAGCCGGTGCCGTCGGCGTCGGCGCTGAACGACTTGCAGCGGCCGTCGGAGGCCAGCCCCTGCTGCTTGGCGAACTCGGCGAACGCGCCCGGTGTCGCCATCACGGTCACGCCGCCGGCCAGGGCCAGCGTGCACTCCCCGGACCGCAGCGCCTGGCAGGCCAGGTGCAGGGCGACCAAGGAGGAGGAGCAGGCGGTGTCGACGGTGAGCGCCGGGCCCTCGAGGCCGAGCGAGTAGGCCACCCGGCCGGAGATCACGCTGGTCGCGGTCCCGGTCACCAGGTAGCCTTCCGTCCCTTCGTCGGCCGTATCCAGGCCGTAGACGGAGGAGGCGGCGCCGGCGAACACCCCGGTAGCCGAGCCGCGCAGCGCAGCCGGGTCGATCCCGGCGCGTTCCAGGGCCTCCCAGGCCACCTCGAGCAGCACCCGCTGCTGCGGGTCCATCGCCAGCGCCTCGCGCGGGGAGATGCCGAAGAAGCCAGCGTCGAACTCCGTCGCGTCGTACACGAACCCGCCCTGGCGCATGGCTGCCGGGCCGTCGTGGCTGTCGGTGTCCCAGCCGCGGTCGGCCGGGAACCCGGCGATCGCGTCGGTGCCCGCCGCGAGCAGTTCCCACAGGGCGTCCGGGCTGCTCGACCCGCCGGGGAACCGGCAGCCCATCCCGACGACCGCGATCGGCTCGAAGTCGCGCGTCTCGAGCTCGACCACCCGGCGGCGCGCCTTGCGCAGGTCCGCTGTGGTCCGCTTCAGGTACTCGAGGAACTTCTCTTCGTCTGCCATGGGAGTCCCTCTACTCGCTGAGCTCGTTGTCGAGAAGATCGAAAATGCTCTCGGCCGTGGCTGCCTGCAGGTCGTCGTCGGCGGCCCCGTCCGGCGCGGCCGGATCCGCTTCCAGGACAGCGGCGAGCGTCTTCAGCCGGGCCGCGAGCGCGCCCCGCGCCCCGTTGCCCGCAGTCAGGCCCTGGACCAGCTTTTCCAGCCTGGCCACTTCGGCCAGCGCGATCGCGTCCGGCGCGGGACCGTCGGCGGTGAGCTCCGACCGCAGCCGCTCAGCCAGCGTGACCGGCGTCGGGTAGTCGAAGATGGCGGTGGCGGGCAGCCGCAGCCCGGTCGCGGCGGTCAGCCGGTTGCGCAGGTCAAGCGCGGTCAGCGAGTCGAAGCCGAGGTCCTGGAAAGCCCGCTCGGGGGTGACCGCGTCGGCCCCGGCGAACCCGAGCACGGCGGCCGCGTGCGCCCGGACCAGGTCCAGTACCAGCGGCCCGCGGTCGTCCGGGGCCATGCCCGCCAGCTGGCGGCGCAGCGCCTCGGCCGCCTCGGTGCCGCCGCCGCTGGCCGGGGCCGCGGAGCGGGCCGGGGCGCCGGCCAGCCCGTGCCACAGCGCTGGAACGGGCTGACCG
>DASWUW010000057.1:0-2250 GCA_036406335.1 Trebonia sp. | reverse complement strand
GGCCAGAATGCCCTGGTGCTACGCGCTTGACGACGAAGAGCGGCGCTGCTTCCTGGGGTTGCTGCAAAAGATAATCGCCACGCCGCGGCCCGACACCAGCCTCAGCGACGAGGCCGGTACCGGGATGTAGTACTCCGTTCGTCTTTACGACGCCCCGCTGTCTGCTCCGCCCGTCAGGGTTCAGTAGCGGGACGGACGGAGCCACGCGCTCGTTCGGAAATAACTGTTGAGAAATCCATTCCGAGGGGAACTTCTGTGTCAACTACTTCAGGAGAGGCGGAGAGCGCACAGCTCGCCGCCGTCGACACGCCGAGCGGGGAGGCGGCCCGGCCCCGGCGACTCGGGCTCGCGCTCCTGGTCATCGCGACCGCACAGCTCATGGTGGTGCTCGACGCCACCATCGTCAACGTCGCGCTGCCGCGCATCCAGGAAGCGCTGCACTTTTCCGGGACCAACCTCGAGTGGGTGGTCAACGCCTACGCGCTCGCCTTCGGCGGGCTGCTGCTGCTTGGCGGGCGGTCGGGTGACCTGCTCGGCCGGCGCCGGATCTTCATGGCCGGCATCGCGCTGTTCGCAGTGGCCTCGCTGGCCGGCGGTTTCGCCACCGACCAGGCCTGGCTGCTGATCGCCCGCATCATCCAGGGCGTGGGCGGGGCCCTGGCCGCCCCCACCTCGCTGGCGCTGATCGCCGTCACCTTCCCCGAGGGGAAGGAGCGCAACCGGGCGATGGGCGTGTACGCAGGCGTTTCCATCTCCGGCGCGGCCATCGGGCTGATCGCCGGCGGCCTGCTGACCAGCTACGCCGACTGGCGCTGGGTGTTCTTCGTGAACGTGCCGATCGGCCTGCTCGTCCTGCTGCTCGCGCCGCGCGTGCTGGGCGAGTCCGAGCGGGTGCGGGGCAAGTTCGACCTGCCCGGTGCGGTGACCGGGACGCTCGGCCTGGCTTCCCTGGTGTACGGGCTGTCGGAGGCGGCGACGACCTCCAACGGGGTCTCCCACTGGGGCGACACCAAGGTGGTGGCCTCGCTGATCGCGGCGGTGGTCCTGCTCGCGGCGTTCGCCTTCATCGAGACGCGCTCCCGGCACGCGCTGGTACCGCCGCGGGTGCTCGCGTCCCGCGACCGGACCGGGGCGTACCTGATCAGCTTGTGCGTCGGCACCGCGATCTTCGGCATGTTCTTCTTCATGACGATCTTCATCCAGCAGGTCTGGCATTACTCCCCGGTTGGTTCCGGGGTCGCCTACCTGCCGATGGTAGCCACGATCATGGTCGGGGCGGCGGCCTCCTCGCAGCTGGTGGCGCGCAT
The DNA here is from genome assembly GCA_036406335.1 of Trebonia sp. GTDB lineage: Bacteria > Actinomycetota > Actinomycetes > Streptosporangiales > Streptosporangiaceae > Trebonia. The sequence continues at coordinate 943 of DASWUW010000057.1, read as the reverse complement.
CGGCGCCCGCCCGCTGATCACCGTGGGGCCGCTGATCGCGGCGGGCGGCCTGTTCTGGCTGTCGCGGATCTCCGAGCACAGCACCTACGCGGGCGGCCTGCTCGGTCCGATGATGCTGACCGGCCTGGGCATGGGGCTCACGTTCGTCCCGCTGTCGCTCGTCGCGCTGGCCCGGGTGCCGAACAAGGACGCCGGGGTGGCCTCGTCGCTGCTCAACACCGGCCAGCAGGTCGGCGGGTCCATCGGCCTGGCGATCCTGGGCACGGTGGCCTGGTCGGCGGTCGCGTCGCACACCAAGTCGGCCATCGCCGCCACGCACGGGGCGCACCTGTCCCCGGCGGCGCAGGCCGCGCTGACCAACCACGCGATCGCCTACGGTTTCGGCCGCGGGTACCTGGTGTCGGCGCTGGTCGCACTGCTCGCGGGGGTCATCGCGCTGGCGATGATCCGGATCAAGAGGGCCGACCTCGAGGGCATCGACCCGCTGGCGGCACCGGCCGGCTAAGACGGCGCACCGGGCCGGCCGCACTGGCCGGCCCGGCCGCCTGGCGCGGGACGGCGTGCTCCGCGGAGCACGCCGTCTCGCGCTTTGGTCATGCCGCTTAAGATCTTGCCTATGGCTGACGACCTGCTGTTCGTGTACTCCTCGCCCGGCGTGGTGAGCCTGGGTGAGTTTACCGACTGGTACGAAACCGAGCAGGTGGCCAAGCGGCTGGCGACGCCGGGATTCGGGGCGGTCAACCGGTTCCGGGCGACCGACGGGGTAAAGCCGGAATGGCTGGCCACCTACGAGATCAAGCCGGGCACGCTGGACACCCCCGCCTATAAGGCGCTGCGGGAGAACGCTTCGGCGCGAGAGAAGCAGATCATGTCGTCGCTGGCGACGCTCGACCGGCGGGTCTACTCGCTGATCAGCGACTCCCGGGCGTCTGGGCTGGCGGCC
>DASWUW010000056.1:0-3874 GCA_036406335.1 Trebonia sp. | reverse complement strand
ATGGCGTCTACCTGATGGGCCTCCAGTGCGGCGACCATCTTGGGGAACGGGATGACGACATAGTGCACCAGGGCCGGGTCCACGTTGTCGGCCTGCAGAACTGAGTTGATCATCAAGGTCTGAATGTTGCCGGTCAGGTTGACCGCGATGGTCCTGTTCTTCAGGTCCGCGGGAGCCTGGATACCCGTTGAGGGCAGCGCCAGGACCTGAAACGAGCCAGACGAGCAGGTAGCCGCCTCCGCCAGGATCCGGAACGGGGGGCTGGCCGGGTTAGCGGCCGCCAGCTTGATGAAAGAGACGTAGTTGCCGCCGCCGACGATGTTGACGGCGCCTTGCCGCATCATCGGAATCGCCACCGTGCTCGACAGCACCGGCTTGATCGTGACGTTGAGGCCGAACTGCTTGAAGATGCCGCGGTCGGCCGCGATGTACACACCGACGTCGTCGATGACCGGCAGGGCTCCCACCGTGAGGGAGATAGTGCCCGGGTCGGCCGCACCGGATGCCGGTCCCCCGCATGAACTGGTCAGGAGCGTGACCGCCGCCATGGTCATGACGCCGCAAAGTACTCGACGAACTTGAGTGAACATGACCCTTCCTCGCTGTTACGCCGGTGAAACATGATGATCAATGTCGGATATGACCACGGAAGTGTCCCACAATGTCACGAGGCTGGCGTTAATTCCTACAAATAACGGTAAAGGGCATGTCTTTAAGTTGACCGGCGTTTATTTAGGCGAATATCAATATTAAAAGGCCTGATGCGGGAATGGCCTGACTCCGCCGCGGCGGTCCCCAGCTCGCGACCGTCCGGCGGTACGCGGCTTAAGCGGTCACAGCTCGTGCTGGCGTTCCAGGTAATTCAGCGCCACGTAGCCGAACGGGACCGGCAGCCAGAAGGTCAGCAGCCGGAACAGCAGCACGGCGCTGACCGCGATGCCGCCGGGCACGCCCGCGGCGGTCAGCCCGGCGGTCAGCGCGGCCTCCACGGCCCCCAGCCCGCCCGGGGTGGGAATGATCGAGCCAAGCGCGCTTCCGGTGAGGTAGACCACGCCGATCTTGGCAATGGGCACCGAGCCGCCGAACGCCGCCACGCAGGCGGACAGGCAGGCGATGTAGGACAGGCTCAGCAGCAGCGCGCCGCCAAAGCCTTCGGCCAGCTTGCGCGGGTGCTGGGCCACGTCGACCAGCCGCGGCAGCACCTGGCCGAAGGTCGGCGACAGGCGCGCCCGGACCAGTCGCCGGCTCGCCGGGAACGCGAGCACGGCGCCGCCCAGCCCCAGCAGGCCCGCCACCACGAAATAGGCCCAGGTCGGCGGTCTGATCGAGCTTCCGTCGGCCGTGCCCGCGATCGCCCCGAAGACGGCCAGCAGCAGAATATGCAGGGCGAAGGCCACCACCTGGGAGACCGCGATGCTGGCTACGGCGACCGGCGAGGGGATCTTCCGGCGCTGCAGGAAGCGGACGTTCAGGGCGACACCGCCGACCGCGGCGGGCGTCACCAGCGTGACAAAAGAACTGGCCAGCTGAACCAGCAGGGTCCGGATAAAGCCGAGGCGCTGGGCGACGAAGCCCGACACCGACAGCGTCGCCCCCGCGTACGTCACCACCGACAGCGCGAGCGCGGCCAGCCCCCAGCGCCAGTCGGCCGATTTCAGCAGGCGGCCCAGGCTGGCCTGGGCCAGCTCGCCGGCCAGCAGGTAAGCCGCCGCGACGCTCGCCACCAGCGTCACCAGGGTGCGGGCGCGGATGCGCTCCAGCTGCACCGGCGCTACCTCTTCGTCGGGCACGGCGGCGATCAGCGCCTTGCGGACGGCCGGCAGCACGTCCCGCCGGCGGCGCAGCGCGTGCCGGGTGGAGCGGACAAGCGCGACCGGCTGCAGCAACGGCAGCACCGCCACCAGTTCGTGGCCGCCGACCTTGTCCAGTGCCACCTTGGCGGACTTCTCCGGGCCGATGTACAGCGCGAGCTCCACGATCAGCTGGGCCAGGTCCAGACGCCGCTGCAGGTCGCTCGCGGCCACGTCGCCGTCGCCCGGGTCGAGCAGCATGAGCCGTCCGTCGGGGGTGAACAGCATCCGTTCGGCGGTGAGCCCGCGGTGGGCGACATGGTGCTCGTGCAGCCGGGTCACCGTGTCCCAGACCTGACCGAGCTCAGCGTCGGTGCAGCCGGTGCCGCGCTCGGCCAGCGTGGTTCCCGGGCAGAGCTCGTAGGCCAGCACGGCGGCGTCGGGACCGACCCGCACCAGGACCCGCAGCCGGGGCGTGGGCACGCCGGCGTCCTGGGTGGCGTAGGAGAGCAGGGCCCGGCGCTCGACGGCCCGGTCGACCGAGAGCGGCGCGCCCCGCGCTACCTGTCCCCGCACCCGGACCCAGCGGTACAGCCCGTAGAACGTGCCTGCCGCCTGCTGGTCCCGGTCGAACACGACCACGTCGAGCTGGCCGCCGCTCTGCGTGGTGGCCGCATAGTGTCGGGAGCCCGCCACCCCGCCATGGTCCGGGAGCAGGTGGACTGCCTGAGGTACCCGCCGGATCGCGGTGACCGCCAGGTCGCTGTCGGACAGGGCGGTGGCGATGGCCAGCGCCGGGGGACGCTGGGAGGCGGAACCCGCGGCGTAGCGGACGGCGAGGCCGATGGCGTGCCCGGCGAGCAGGGTGAGCAGGATGGAGGGGCCGGTGGTGTGCAGCGCGGCCAGCTGCACCACCGCGTACACGCCGACCGCCAGGCTGAACGCGTTCCGCCAGCTCGACCGCCCGGTCAGGCCGATCATGGTGACGTAGGCGGCCAGGCCGGCCAGGTAAACGTCGAGCGTGTCGACGTAGCGGGCGCCGGGGCGGGACATGATGATCGCGTAGTAGAGCCGGCCGGCCCCGGGGCGCAGGAGCAGGATGTTGATCACCTGGGCGGCGGCGCCGGCCACCACGCCGGTCGCCACCGCCTCCAGCAGACGGCGGGCCTGCCGCTTGACCAGCTGCGCCACGGCGAGCGCGATCGGCAGGAGGAACAGCGCGAACAGCGCGAGCGGGGGGGCGACGACCAGCAGCGCGTGCGGCAGCCGCCGGCTGGCGCCGACGATGTCGATCTCCACCCCGGCCGTGGTGGCACTCGCGGCCAGGGCGCCCAGCGTCACCGCGATGATCCAGCCGCAGGAGATGACACAGCGGAGCGCGTCGACCGGCTTGCGGATCCGGCGCTCCAGCCGGTCGCTGACCTGGATCGAGGGAGACGTCACGGGAGAATCGTTTCACCTGCTGCTCGCCGCGCAGGCGGAGCACCCGGGTCTGGGACAAACCAGTTATAAACGCGTAACGGCCCGGGCAGCGGACTGCCCGGGCCGTTACGCGTTCTGGTGCGGAGGGAACGGACTTAGAAGTCCATGTCCCCGCCGCCGGGGCCAGCGGGAGCTGCCGGGGTCTTCTCCGGCTTCTCCGCGATAACCGCCTCGGTGGTGAGGAACAGCGCCGCGATGGACGCCGCGTTCTGCAGCGCCGACCGGGTGACCTTCGCCGGGTCGATGATGCCAGCCGCGAACATGTCGACGTACTCGCCGGTGGCCGCGTTCAGGCCCTCACCCGCAGGCAGGGACTTGACCTTCTCGGCCACGACGCCGGGCTCGAGGCCGGCGTTGTAGGCGATCTGCTTCAGCGGCGCCTCGACGGCGATGCGCACGATCTGCGCACCGGTCGCCTCGTCACCCGACAGGTCCAGCTTGTCGAAGGCGTTACGGGCCGCCTGCAGCAGCGCGACACCGCCACCGGGCACGACACCCTCTTCGACCGCGGCCCGCGCGTTGCGCACCGCGTCCTCGATGCGGTGCTTGCGCTCCTTGAGCTCGACCTCGGTCGCCGCGCCGGCCTTGATGACGGCCACGCC
>DASWUW010000055.1:0-3269 GCA_036406335.1 Trebonia sp. | reverse complement strand
GCGCATCGCGCCCGGGTACCGCTGGCAGAGCCGCCACAGCGTCACCTGCCGGACGATGTTCAGCCGCCGGGTGATGGCGAACGCGCGCTCGCTGCCCAGCCGTTCGGTCAGCCGGGCGTTGAGCTTGTCCCGGGTCGGGAGAGGCAGGATGTAGCTCGGCGTGCGCTGCACCATCGTGACGTGCGCGGCCGTCTCGGCCATAGCCGGGATCAGCGTGACCGCGGTGGCGCCGGAGCCGATCACCACGACCCGCTGGCCCGCGTAATCCAGGTCGGCCGGCCAGTGCTGCGGGTGGACGACCGGGCCGCGGAACCGTTCCCGGCCGGCGAATTCCGGGGTGAAGCCCTGGTCGTAGCGGTAGTAGCCGGCCGCCAGGAACAGCCAGCGGCAGCTGGTGACGTCGCGTTCCCCGGTCTCCGCGTGCTCGGTGGTCACGCTCCAGCGGGCCTCGGCCGACGACCAGGACGCGGAGACCACCTTGGTCCGGTAGCGGATGTGCCGGTCGATGCCGTACTCGGCGGCGGTCTCCCGCAGGTAGCTCAGGATGCTGTCGGCCGAGGCGATCGCCACGTCCGACCGCCAGGGCCGGAACTCGTACCCGAACGTGTGCAGGTCCGAGTCCGACCGGACCCCCGGGTAGCGGAACAGGTCCCAGGTCCCGCCGGACGCGGCCCGCGCCTCCACGATGGCGTAGCTGCGCCCGGGATGGTCGCGCTGCAGGTAGTACGCGGCGCCGATCCCGGACAGCCCGGCCCCGACGATGAGCACGTCGAGCACGCCACGGTCGTCCGCACCTCCGTTCATGCCACCAGCCTCCTCGGTAGGAACGACGGATTCAGCCATCGTCCCCGCCGGGAGGGCCGGCGGCAAGGCCGGCCGCTAGGAGCCGGCCTTCTCCGCCGCCGCCTTGATGAGGTCGGCCGTCTCCCCGGGATGGGTGACCATGGCCAGGTGGCCCGCCGCGACCTCGACCGTGGTCGCGCCCATCCGGCTGGCGAACGCCCGCTCGGCGTCCGGCGGGATGGCCTGGTCCCCGGTCGCGACCAGGAACCAGGACGGCAGCGATTTCCAGGCCGGCGTGCCCATGACGTCGCCGAACGCGGCCCCGGCGACCGGCTGCTGCACCGCGTGCAGCACCCGGGCGCGGACCGGGTCGACGCCGACCGCGAAGTGGGTGACGAAATCGTCCTGCGGCAGCCAGACGAGACCGTTCGGGTCGGTGAACAGGTGCTGCAGCGCCGGGGGAGTGGGCCCCTGGGCCAGCAGGGCGCCGAGCGACTCGCCCTCGTCGATCCCGAACGCCGCGACGTACACCAGGGCGGCCGCGTTGGGCGCGTCGGCGCCGAGCGCGGTGACGATCTGGCCGCCGTAGGAGTGGCCGGCCACCACCGCCGGGCCGTCCTGCAGCTTCAGTACCTGCCGGAGCCGGGCCACGTCGGCGGCCAGCGAGGTCAGCGGAAACTGGGGGGCGGTGACGTGGTAACCGTCGGCCTGCAGCCGCTCGATGACCCCGTCCCAGCAGGAGCCGTCGGCCCACGCCCCGTGGACGAGAACGATGTTGTTGAGGGGACTCATATGCGGACTCTCCTGTAGGCCGGTGACCGGCTCTTCCGGTCATTAAAGCCATCCTGTCCAGCCGGAGGCGGCCGTGGTATGCACCGGTTGACCGCATCACGGACAGTGACCGCCGGTGAGGAAAGAGGCGGGACCGTTCCGGAGTGTGAAAGTGTCTCTTTATGGACGGCGGGCGCGGCGGCGGCAGCGGCAACGTCCCCGGGTTCGCCGGCTCCGGCGCCGGCCTGGTCGGGCGGGATGCCGAGCTGGCCCGGCTGCGCGGGCTGATCGACCCGCCGCCGGCGATGAGCCGCGTACTCGTCCTGCTCGGCGACGCGGGCATGGGCAAGACGATGCTGCTCTCCGCGGTGGCCAGCTCGGCCGCGGAATCCGGGATGACGGTCCTGCTGGCCACCGGCCGGGAATCGGAACGGGACCTGGCCTTTGCCGCCCTGCACCAGCTCCTCCGCCCGGTCCTGGGGCGTGTCCCCGACTTGCCCCAGCGGCAGGCCCGGGCGCTGCTCAGCGCGTTCGCGCTGTCCGACGACCTGGTCCCGGCGGATCCCCTGCTGACCGGGATGGCCGTGCTCACCCTGCTGGGTGCCGTCGCTGACCGCGGCCCCCTGCTGGTAGTGGCGGACGATACCCAGTGGCTGGACGACGCCTCGCTCGCCGCGCTCGCCTTCGCCGCCCGGCGGCTGGACGCGGAACCGGTCACGCTGCTGGCCGCCGTGCGCGGCAGCGGGCCGCCCGGCGCCCTCGACCGGGGTTTCGCCGAGCTCATGCTGCCGCCGCTGAGCGACACCGACGCGGGCCGCCTGCTGGAGGCTCAGCCGCACCCGCCCCGGGGCCGGGCCCGCCAGCAGGTGCTGGCCGAGGCCGCGGGCAACCCGATGGCGCTGGTAGAACTGTCCCGGGTCATCGCCGCCGACCCGGCCGCCGGCCGCCGCTGGTCGGCCGAGCCGCTGCGCCCGCCCGACCGGCTGGCCGCGATCGCCGCCGCCCAGTTCGGTCTCCTCCCCGCCGAGACCAGGTCGGCGCTGCTCCTCGCGGCGGTCGCCGACACCACCGACCTGACGTCGGTAGGCTTGCCGGCGCTCTCCGCCGCGGCTCTGGCCCCGGCCGAGGCCGCGGGGCTGATCCGGGTGGACACGGCGGGGCCGCAGTTCCCCCACCCGCTGGTTCGCTCGGCCGTTTACCACGCCGTCCCGTTCGCGGAGCGGGCCGCCGCGCACCGCCGCATCGCCGAAGCGGTACGGGGCCAGCCCGACCGTTACGCCTGGCACCTGGCCGCCGCCGCGCTCGCGCCCGACGAGGAGGTCGCGGCGCTGCTCGAGGAGACCGCGGCGCAGGCGCAGCGGCGCGGCGGCATGATGGCGGCCGGCCGGGCGCTGGAACGCGCCGCGGAGCTCAGCCCGGATACCGGCGACCAGGGCCGGCGGCTGATCGCCGCCATGGACCTGGCCCAGTGGGCCGACCAGTCCGACTGGCTGCTGGATCTCGCCGACCGGGTCCTGGCGGTGTCCGCCGACCCGGTCCAGCGCATCCTGGCCCGCAGTTTCGCCGGCTGGGCCCTGGTCTGGTCCAGCCGGCACGCGGACGCGCTCGCCCTCCTGCTGTCGGTCGCGGAGGAAGCACCGCGGGCGGGGCTGCCTGCCGCCGCGTGGCGGGTCGTGGCCCTGGCGGCCAATGTGGCCTACCAGACCGGGCTACCG
>DASWUW010000054.1:0-3660 GCA_036406335.1 Trebonia sp. | reverse complement strand
CGCGCGGGACATCGGCCATGTTGTCGGCCACTACCTCGTGCCCGGGCAGGCCACCGGCGGATGGGTTACGGGGCCGGGCACCAGCACATCCGACAGCGTCCTTCGGCGTTTGAGCAATGGCGAGTTCGTGGTGCCGGCGGCCTCGGCGTCGCAGATCGGCCCGCAGGGCATGGAGCAGATCCGGAACGGCCAAATCCCGCAGGTCGGCGGCACCACTCCGCAGCCGGCCGCGCCGGTGTTCAACCTGAACTACTACGGCTCGACGCTGCCATCGATCGAAGAGCAGCAGGTCCTGATGCGTGACCTCGAACTGGTGGTGCGCGGCTGATGGCGGATCTCGGATATTTCACCGCCGGCATCACCTACGCGCCGGCGACCGGCGCGGGCCCGGCGACCGACCTCGAATTCGGTGTGACCGACGCCCTCGGCACCTGGTGGCTGCTGAAGTCCTGGACCGGCCTGGACGGCGCCGAGACGGCCGGCCAGGTTGTGCAGCGCGCCGGCGACCACGGGGCGTGGCCCACGCCGCAGTTCTACGCCGCCCGCGCCATCACCCTTACCGTGCAGGCGACGGCGCGCACGCAGGCGCTGCGGGACGTGGCCCGGGCCTTCCTGCATCAGGCGATACCGGTCGGTAGCGATTCGAGCCTGGCGACGCTGCGGTGGGATGAGCCGACGCCGGTGCAGCTCGGCGTGCGCCGGTCCGGCCGGATTGCCGAGACGTACACGACGCTGACCGACGCCGTTTTTTCGGTGCCGCTGATCGCCCCGGACCCGCGGAAATACGGCACGGTGCTGCGGTCGATGTCGTCGACTCAAGCGCCGACGGCCGCCGGGCTGGCGCCGCCGCTGACACCGCCGTTCACGCTGCCCGCCGGTGCTCCGCCGATGCTCGTGGCGTGTACGAACCTTGGGTCCTTCGAGACGCGACCGCTGGTCACGATCACGGGGCCGATTACGACCCCGAGCGTCGTAAACGTCACCACGGGCCAGGCGATCACCTTCACGGGCATGGTGCTGGCCGCGACCGACGTCCTCACCGTGGACCTGCTGGCGAAGCAGGCCGCCCTGAACGGCACGTACAGACCAGCCGACCCGGCGTCGTCGTGGTGGGTGCTCCCACCCGGCACGACCACGGTGCAGGTGACCGGGACCGCGTCCAACGGCGCACAGATGACCGTCGCCTGGCGCGACGCGTGGATATGAGGAGGCTGCGATGGCCCTGTTCGTGAACGCACACCCTGATGTGTGGATGGACGGCGTTGCCGTGGCCGGAAATGACCTGCGGCTGGAGCAGGCCGGGGCGTTCCTGACCGGGGCGTCGGCGGCCGGCTCGACAGGTATTGCCGCGCGTCCCGGGGTGCGGTACGGCACCGGTTCGCCGCTGCTGGTGCAGGCCTCGTCCGGCATGAACATCAGCGTGAACGCAGGCGTCGCTTGGGTGCAGGGCACTGTGTCGGCGACCGCCGGGATGTACACGTGCTGTCTGGACACCACCAGCACGATCACGGTTGCGACGTCGGACCCGTCGAACCCGCGCATCGACAACGTCATCTGCCAGATCGTCGACACCGGGAGCAGCAGCTCGACTACGAGGGTAACGCTTCAGGCGGGTACGCCCGCGCCGTCGCCGGTCGCGCCGACGCTGCCCGCGAACTCGCTGCTGCTGGCCACGGTTGCTGTCGGCGCCGGCGTTTCCACTATCAACAGCGGCAACATCACTGACGCACGTGCGTACACCGCAGCGACCGGCGGTATCGTGCCGATGGCCAACACCACCGGCGGAATCTCCGGACCGGCCGGCACCTACGCGGACGACCTTTCCACCGGGCGCCTACGGCGCTCCGACGGATCCGGGAACGCGCGGGCCGTGAAGACCGGCGCCTTCGCCCCGGCCTTGGCGCGCTCCACGTCCAACTTCACCATCAACGGCACCGTGTCGACACTGCTCACACAGTCGATAACCGTCGATGGCGTCACAGAGGTTGAGGTCCGGGCCGGATACCGGAACCTTTCCCCGATCAGCGGGCCGGTGGTCGGCGACTCGCTGCTGTTCCAGGTCTTGATGGACGGCAGCGTATGGCCTGACAGCTTCGGAGGCTGGTACTTCCGCCAGGACAGCACCGCCATCACCGGCGGCGGCGGAACGTCCCTGCCTTTCTGGGGGACACCCGCTGCCGGGACCCACACGTTTACGCTGACGGGCGTGGTGTCGTCGGGCACCGGGCAGTACGTCGCGCAGGTGCCGTTCCTGCGCGTGGAGCCAGCCTCCGCATGAGCGTGTACAGGTATTTCGCAACCGACGTGGTCACCGGGGCTCTGCGGGCCACGGAGATACCGCTGCACGTCACCAACTTCTCGCGGAACCTGGGCGGTGTTGGGCAGCCGGGGCAGCTTGTCGGCTATCTCGACCTCGGGGCAATTCCGAATCAGGCGCAGATGCTGGCGGCACTGGAGCCACGCCGCAGCCTTCTGTGGGTGCAGCAGGACGGGTTTCCGGTGTGGGCCGGGATCGTGTGGGACTGGACGCACCAGTCGGCCGCTTCGAACCGGATCCCGATCATGGCGGACGAGATCGGTTCCCTGTTCTCGCGCAGGCAGATCCGCGACAACCTGACGTGGAACAACACCGACCAGTTCGATCTGATCCGCAACCTGATCGGCTACGCCACCAGCGTCAGCATCAAGGGCCCGCAGGCTGCAGTCGCTCAGCTGGTGATGACGTCGAACGAGTCCGGCGTTCTCGTGAGCGAGTCAATCCTGGCCACAAACCTGGTCAAAGTACAGGACGCGCTGGACCAGCTCAGCCTCAAGTACAACCTCGAATATGCGTGGGACCCGGGCGTGTCCTCCTCCGGCGCGCCAATCATCACCGCGCGAATCGGCACCGCGGCCACGATGGGACGGCCTTACTCGGCGACGAACCTTCAGCTGATCTACCCGGGTAACGCGATCGACTACATGTGGCCGCGCACCGGCTCTCAAGGACGCAACAGCGTGCTGGCCATCGCCTCAGGTGGCGGAGGACAGGCGTGGGCCAGCGCCTACGCCACCCACGGCCTCGACACCGCCGACCTCGCCGCCGGCTTCCCGCTGCTGGAAGACTCCGTCTCCTACACCGGCAGCGTCATCAACACGCAGGCCCAGATCGACGCCTTCGCCGACTACCGGCAGCAGCTGGTGGCGAAGGCGCCGACAGTCGGCCGGTTCTCGGTCGCCGGCGGCCAAACCCCTACCGTGCAGCAGGTCCAACTCGGCGACCACGCCATGGCGATCGCCACGTCCGCCTATCACCCCGCCGGCCCCGGGGGTGTGCCGGGGCTGGTGCAGGACGGCCGGATCATCGGCTGGACCGTGTACCCGCCGGATGCCGCGGCGCAGCAGACCGAGCGCACCGACTTCTTCGTGGGTGGTGTGTCGACGTGACCAGGTACACGGCGCCCCCGGGGCAGGGCTACGGGGCTGATCAGGCGAGGCTGCTGCATCGCGTTGAGATGCTGGAGCGGCAGATCGCGCAGCTGACGTCGGGCCCGGTCGCGGTCCTCTCGACGGCGCACCCGACGCCGCCGGTGCTCGGCCAGCAGGTGCTGGAGACGGATACCGGCCTGACCGCGCAGTGGAACGGCACCGCCTGGGTGTATCCGCCGCAGCGGATCGCGC
>DASWUW010000053.1:0-1548 GCA_036406335.1 Trebonia sp. | reverse complement strand
ACGGTCTCATCATCCGAAGCGTCTGTGCCTTGAGCATCCTTTGGATTGCCCCGCTGCACCGGTGCCGGCGGCCGGTGGGTGTGGGCGCACCCGCGAGACGGAAGGAAATCCCCGTGACGAATCCCTTTGCCCGAACCGGTAAGCCTCACGATCGACCCGAGTCCGTGCTCGAGGCGGACCGCGTCCCCGCCCAGGCGACGCCGGCCGGTCCGGCCGTGCCGTGCGACGACGAGGAGTTCGTCCGGCTCGCCGAGCCGTTCCGGCGCGAGCTGCTGGTGCACTGCTACCGCATGCTCGGCTCGCTCCACGACGCCGAGGACCTGGTGCAGGAGACCTATCTGCGGGCCTGGCGCGGCTACGGCCGGTTCGAGGGGCGCTCCTCGCTGCGCATCTGGCTGTACCGGATCGCCACCAGCGTCTGCCTGACCGCGCTGGAGCACCGCAGTCGCAGGGTGCTGCCGGCGGGCCTGGGGGCTCCGGACTCCGGCGCCGCCGTGCCCGGGCCGGCCGGCGCCGGCGAGGTGCGGTGGCTGCAGCCCCTGCCGGACCCGCCGGGCAACGACCCGGCGGCGATCGTGGTCGTCCGGGACTCGGTGCGCCTGGCCTTCATCGCGGCACTGCAACACCTGTCGGCCAAGCAGCGCGCGGTCCTGATCCTGCGCGACGTGATGGACTGGCACGCCGCCGAGGTCGCCGACCTGCTGGGCACCACGACGATCGCGGTGAACAGCGCGCTGCGCCGGGCCCGGGCCCAGCTGGAGAAGGCGGCGCCGAGCGATGAGGAGCTGACCGAGCCGGGCGATCCGCGCTGTCGGGAGATGCTGGAGCAGTACATCGCGGCCTTCGAGACCGCCGACGTGCCCGGGCTGGTGCGGCTGCTGCGCCACGACGTGGTGCTGGAGATGCCCCCCGACCTGTTCTGGTTCCAGGGGCGCGAAAGCGTCCGCGGCTTTCTCGCCGACCGGTTCCCCGACGCCCCGCGGTTCGGCGGGAATCCGTTCCGCCTGCACGCGATCTCCGCGAACGGCCAGCCGGCCGCCGCCGCCTACATCGCCGAGGAGGACGGGCTCTACCACGCCCGGGCGATCCAGGTGCTGACCGTCACCGGCACCGGCATCTCGCACATCATCTCGTTCAACGACCCGGGGCTGTTCGACGGCTTCGGACTGCCCGCCGTCGTCGACGGCTCGGCCGGTGCCGGCCGGTGGCGGCGCTGAGGCCGTCGGACGGCTTGCTCGGGCAGGTGGCCGCCTACACCCGCGAAACGGTGTCGCCGGTCACCCGGTACGACCTGTCCGCGCCCACGCCCTGCAGCCAGTGGGACCTGAAGGCCCTGCTGCTGCACCTGAACACCTCGCTCGGGGCGCTCATCGAGCTCCTGAAAGACCGCGGCCCCGACCCGGACCCTGACTCTGACCCGGACCCGGTCGGCCGATCCGTGCGCGCCGCCGAGCGCCGCCGCTCCGCCGCCGGCCTTCTCGCCGGCGACGACGTCGGCGTCCTGCTCGCCACCGCGGTGTGCCACCGGACCGAACGGCTGGTGCGCGT
>DASWUW010000052.1:0-6786 GCA_036406335.1 Trebonia sp. | reverse complement strand
GCCGGCCGCCGGAACCGGTCCCGTCGGCCAGCAGGCCCGTTCCCCGGCCGGCCGGGCGGCCGACCGCGGACCAGGCCCCTACGGTCTCTGCGACCTCCGCCGCGCTTCCGGTCCCGGCGTTCTCGCCCGCTACGTCGACGCCGCCGGCCCCGACGCCGGTCCCGACCTCGACGCCGGCCAGCGGCCGGTGACGGCGGCGGCGGGAGTATGCGGATGCTTTCTCCGGCCGGCCGGCGGCGTTCGTAGACTAGGCGGGTGACTGCGGACAGCGGGGCAACACCCGCAACGACCCTCATTGACCTGCCTCTGACCGATTTGCGGGGACGCGACGCGGCGGGCCTGACCCGGCAGGCGCTGGCCGGCGTGCTGCCGCGTGCCGCTCTTGACGTCGACCGCGCCGTCGGCCTGGTCAAGCCGATCACCGAGGACGTGCGGGCCCGCGGCGGGGCCGCCGTCCGCGAGTACACCAGCCGGTTCGACGGCGTGGACCTCGCGCGCACCCGGGTGCCCGAAGAAGTCATCCGTCATGCCCTGGAGACCCTCGACCCCGCGGTCCGGGACGCCCTCCAGGAGGCCGCCCGCCGGGCCCGGGTGGTGCACGAGGCCCAGCTCCCGGCCCGCCGGGACAGCATGCCCGCCGACGGGCTGACCGTCTCGACCCGGTTCATCCCGGTCGAGCGGGCCGGCGTTTACGTTCCCGGCGGCCTCGTCAGCTACCCGTCGTCGGTGGTGATGAACGTGGTGCCCGCGCAGGCGGCCGGCGTCGGGTCGATCGCGGTCGCCTCCCCGCCGCAGCGGGAGTTCGACGGCCTGCCGCACCCGGCCGTGCTCGCCGCCTGCGCGCTGCTCGGCATTACAGAGGTGCACGCGGTCGGCGGCGCCCAGGCGCTGGCCATGTTCGCCTACGGGACCGGCGAGTGCGTCCCGGTCGACGTGATCACCGGCCCCGGCAACGTGTACGTCGCCGCGGCCAAGCGCGTGCTGGCGGGCATCGTCGGCATCGACGGCGAGAACGGCCCGACCGAGATCGGGATCATCGCCGATCACACCGCCGACCCGGCCCACCTCGCCGCCGACCTGGTCGGCCAGGCCGAGCACGACGAGCTGGCGGCCTGCCTGCTCATCACCACCGACCCGGGCACCCCGGCCCGGGTCGACGCCGAGCTGGCCCGCCAGATCCCGCTCACCAAGCACAAGGAGCGGGTGATCACCGCGCTCGGCCACAACGCCGCCTGTGTCCTGGTCGACGACATCGCGGCCGCGCGCGCGGTCTCCGACGCCTGGGCACCCGAGCACCTGGAGATCCAGACGGACGACGCGGCCAAGGTCGCGGGCCAGATCCGCAACGCCGGGGCGGTGTTCGTGGGCCCCTACAGCCCGGTCTCGCTGGGCGACTACCTGGCCGGCTCCAACCACGTGCTGCCGACCGGCGGCACCGCCCGGCACACCAGCGGCCTGTCCGTCTACCCGTACCTCAAGGTGGTCAACGTCATCGAGTGCGACCGCGACTCCCTCGCCGCCGTGGCGCCGCGCGTCGACGCCCTCGGCGGCGCCGAGGACCTGCACGCCCACGTGGCCGCCGTCCGCGTCCGGGTGCCGCGGTCCGCGGGAACGCCGCAACCCGGGCCAGTACCGCCGGAGGCCGGGCTGGCGCCGCGGGCCGCGGACGGCGCCTGGTGAGCGCCGGCCCGGTGCCCGCCGCCGGGGTCATCCGCGGCCTCATCCGCGACGACCTGCGGCAGCTGCACCCCTACGGCGCCCCCCAGCTCGACGTCCCGGTTCAGCTCAACACCAACGAGAACCCCTACGCGCCCAGTGCGGCCCTGCGGGCGGCCGTCGCCGAGGCGGTGGCCGGCATCGCGGGCACGCTCAACCGCTATCCCGACCGGGACGCCGTCGACCTGCGCAAGGACCTGGCCGACTACCTCGGCCACGGCCTGGGCGCGCCGCAGCTGTGGGCCGCCAACGGCTCCAACGAGATCATCCAGCAGCTGCTGCAGGCCTTCGGCGGCCCGGGGCGGACCGCGCTCGGCTTTGAGCCGTCCTACTCCATGCACCCGCTGATCGCCCAGGTCACCGGCACGCAGTGGCTGGAAGGCAGCCGCGACGCCGACTACGGCCTGGCTACCGCGGCCGCTCAGGTGGCCCGCCGCCAGCCCGGCGTCGTGTTCGTCACCTCGCCTAACAACCCGACCGGTACCTCCGTCCCCCTCGCGCTCGTGGAGGAGGTCTACGACGCCGCCCCGGGGCTGGTGGTGGTGGACGAGGCCTACGCCGAGTTCGTCCGCGCGGGCACCCCGAGCGCGCTCACCCTGCTGCCCGGCCGGCCGCGGCTGGTGGTCTCCCGCACGATGTCGAAGGCGTTCGCCGCGGCCGGCACCCGGCTCGGCTACCTGGCCGCCGACCCGGCCGTGGTCGACGCCCTCCTCCTGGTACGGCTGCCCTACCACCTGTCCACGGTGACCCAGGCGGTCGCCCGGGCCGCTCTCGCGCTCGCGGCCGAGCCGCTGGCCACCGTCGAGGCGCTGCGCCGGGACCGGGACGACCTGGTCGGCTGGCTGCGGGGACACGGCCTGACGGTGGCCGACAGTGACGCTAACTTCGTGCTGTTCGGCCAGTTCGCCGACCGGGACGCGGTCTGGCAGGGGCTGCTCGACCGGGGCGTCCTCATCCGCAACACCGGCCCCCGGGGCTGGCTCCGGGTCACCGTCGGCACCCCGGCCGAAAACGACGCGTTCAAGCAAGCCCTGACGGAGGAACTCACCCTATGACCGCGACCCCCGCCCCGGACGACCTCGCCCGCACCGGCCGCGTCGTCCGCGAGACCAAGGAGACCCAGCTGCTGGTCGAGCTGGACCTGGACGGCCCCGGGCCGGTTGAGGTAGAGACCGGCGTCCCGTTCTTCGACCACATGCTGCACCAGCTCGGCAAGCACGGCTGCCTCGGCCTTACCGTCCGCACCAAGGGCGACACCGAGATCGACGCGCACCACACGGTGGAGGACACCTCGATCGCGCTCGGCCAGGCGCTGAAGGAGGCGCTGGGCGACAAGTCCGGCATCACCCGGTTCGGCGACGCCCTCGTGCCGCTGGACGAGACCCTGGTCCGTGCGGCGGTCGACCTCTCCGGCCGTCCCTACGTGGTCCACTCCGAGCCCGAGGGCATGTCCCCCATGATCGGCACCAGCTACGACACCACGCTCACCCGGCACATCTGGGAGTCGCTGGCGTTCTCGGCGGGCATCTGCCTGCACGTCCACGTGCTGTACGGGCGCAACCCCCACCACATCGTCGAGGCCCAGTTCAAGGCGGTCGCCCGGGCCCTGCGGACCGCCGCCGCCCGCGACCCCCGGGCGCCGGGTGTCCCGTCCACCAAGGGCGTGCTGTAAGCGATGAGTCCTCAGGTAGTCGTCCTCGACTACGGCTCGGGCAACCTGCGCTCGGCCGAGCGGGCCCTGGCCCGCGCCGGGGCCGGGGTCACCGTCACCGCCGACCCCGGGGCCGCGCTCGACTGCGACGGCCTGGTCGTGCCCGGCGTCGGCGCGTTCGCCGCCTGCATGGCCGGCCTGCGCGGCATCGGCGGGGACAAGGTGATCGCCCGCCGGGTCGAGGCCGGGCGCCCGGTCCTCGGCATCTGCGTCGGCATGCAGGTGCTGTTCGCCCAGGGGGCGGAGTTCGGCCTGCGCACCGAGGGGTGCGGGGTTTTCCCGGGCACGGTCGACCGGCTCGACGCCCCGGTGCTGCCGCACATGGGCTGGAATACCGTTGCCCCTCCGGGGGACTCGGTCCTGTTCGGCGGCATCCCGGACGGCACCCGCTTCTACTTCGTGCACTCCTTCGGCCTGCGGATGCGCGACGCGGGCCCGCTTCTCGCCGCGGGCGCGCAGATCACCGTCACCGAGCACGGCGAGCCGTTCGCCGCCGCGGTCGAGCAGGGCGTGGTCGCCGCCACCCAGTTCCACCCGGAGAAGTCCGGCGACGCCGGCGCCGCTGTCCTCCGCAACTGGCTGGCGACCCTGTGACCGGGGACGCCGCGGGCAAGTCACTACCTGGACTGGAGACCTCATGAGCCCGCTGGTGCTGCTGCCCGCCGTCGACGTCGCCGGGGGGCAGGCGGTCCGCCTGGTGCAGGGCGCGGCCGGCTCCGAGACGTCCTACGGCGACCCGCTGGACGCCGCCCTGGCCTGGCAGTCGGCCGGGGCGCAGTGGATCCACCTGGTCGACCTGGACGCCGCCTTCGGCCGGGGGAGCAACGCCGAGCTGCTGGCCCAGGTCACCGGCAAGCTCGACGTTCAGGTGGAGCTGTCCGGCGGCATCCGCGACGACGCCTCCCTGGCCCGGGCCCTGTCCACCGGCTGCGCCCGGGTCAACATCGGCACCGCCGCACTCGAGCAGCCGGAATGGGTCCGCCAGGTCATCGCCGCGCACGGGGACAAGATCGCGGTCGGCCTCGATGTCCGCGGCACCACCCTGGCCGCCCGCGGCTGGACGCAGGAAGGCGGTGACCTGTACGAGACCCTCGCGCGGCTGGACGCCGAGGGCTGCGCCCGGTACGTGATCACCGACGTGCTCAAGGACGGCATGCTCCGCGGCCCCAACCTGGACCTGTACCGCGACGTCTGCTCCCGCACCGGCGCCCCCGTGGTGGCCAGCGGGGGAGTGTCCAGCCTGGCCGACCTGCGCGCCCTCGCGGGCCTGACCGGTATCGGCGTCGAGGGCGCCATCGTCGGCAAGGCCCTCTACGCCGGCGCGTTCACCCTGGAAGAGGCGCTCGCGGCGGTCTCCTCGTGACCGTCGCCGTCCGCGTCATCCCGTGCCTGGACGTCGACGCCGGCCGGGTCGTCAAGGGCGTGAACTTCGAGAACCTGCGCGATGCGGGTGACCCGGTAGAACTGGCCGCCCGCTACGACGCCGAAGGCGCCGACGAGCTCACCTTCCTTGACATCACCGCGTCCAGCGGCGGCCGTCAGACCATGTACGACGTGGTCCGCCGCACCGCCGAGCAGGTCTTCATCCCGCTCACCGTGGGCGGCGGCGTCCGCTCGGCGGGCGACGTCGACGCCCTGCTGCGGGCGGGCGCGGACAAGGTGTCGCTCAACACCGCCGCGATCGCCCGGCCCGGGCTGCTGTCCGAGGCGGCCCGGCAGTTCGGCTCCCAGTGCGTGGTCCTGTCGGTGGACGCCCGGCGGGTCAAGCCCGGCGCTGCCGCGACCGCGAGCGGCTTCGAGGTCACCACGCACGGCGGCCGCACCGGCACCGGCATCGACGCCGTGGACTGGGCCCGCCGGGGCACTGGGCTGGGCGCGGGCGAGATCCTGCTCAACTCGATGGACGCCGACGGCACCGAGGCGGGTTTTGACCTCGAGCTGATCCGCCTGGTCCGCGCGGCCGTCACCGTCCCGGTCATCGCCAGCGGCGGCGCCGGCGCCCGGGACCACTTTCCCCCGGCGGTCGACGCCGGCGCCGACGCGGTCCTCGCCGCCAGCGTCTTCCACTTCGGCACCCTGCGCATCGCCGAGGTCAAGGAGACTCTCCGCGACTCCGGCCACCCGGTCCGCTAGCCCGGCCAGGGAGCTGGGCCACCGGACGTACCTTTCCGGAAAACCTTAGCTGAGCGGCGCGTTCTGGTCCTCGGTGATTTTCGCTCCCTGGCTGGAGGCAGCTGACTCCGCCTGCGTGACCGAATTCTGTACGGCGTTGATCCCGGAGGCGTCACCGCCCTTGAGCTTGTTGACGGCGTCCTGCACGGTCTCGCTGACGGCCCGCAGCGGGGACAGGATGGCCTTGCACAGCGCCGGGCTGTTCTGCGCCGCCACGCCGGCCAGCCGGATCTCGCGCTTGATAAACAGCGCGGCCAGGCCGGCCTTGACGAAGGCGGTCAGCCGCCCGTGGGCCCCGGACCGGAACGTCCCGGCCTTGTAGGTCTTGTAGATGTAGCGGTGGAAGGCGCCGAAGCCCAGCGCGGCGTGGGTGAGAAACTTGGTCTTGGCGAACCCGGAAGCCTGGGCCGGGCAGGAAGTCGCGACAACCTCCGGAGTCGCCGTCCCCGCACTGCTGGCCGAGGTACTCGTCGCCGTGCTGCCACCCGCGGCGCTGGTCGACGAGCTCTTGCAGCCGGCGGCCAGGAATGCCACCAGGGTCAGTGAAAGGAGCAGGGTAAGAAGGCGCTTCATCGTTGTCCCCGTCGTTTTCTTGGTCGAGATTATGCGCCCGGCAGCTGTCCCCGTTGGCGGGCGGCTCAGGATAACACCGCCTCCCGCAGGTATCCGTCGTATTTATCAGACCTGATCGAACCGGCCCGGCGAGCGGTGAAAAGCGAAACGGCCGGGCCGCCGCTGGATCGCGGCGGCCGGGCCGTTCGCGGCCGGGCTCGTCAGCTGACGTTGACGGCGGTGTCGTCGATGACGAAGGACGTCTGCCGGGACGAGTCCTCCGTGCCGGTGAACTTGAGCGTGACGGCCTGGCCGGCGTAACCGGACAGGCGGTAACTGTGCTGCTGGTAGCCGGAGGCGGCGTTCAGGTTGGAGAAGGTGGCCAGCGTCGCCAGCACGGTGCCCGAGCTGCTCAGCACCTGCACCTTCAGCGTGTCGAAGGCCGAGGTCTTGGTGGTCTCGGCGGTATCGACGTGCAGCCAGAAGCTGGCCTGGTAGGTGGCGCAGCCGGACGGCAGTGCCACTGCCTGGGACAGCGTGTCGGTGTGGGTCGTGCCGTAGCCGTCGAGCCAGGCGTTCCAGCTTCCCGAATGCGGCGGCTCGCCCGAGTTGTTGATGACCCCGGCGGTCGAGGT
>DASWUW010000051.1:0-4246 GCA_036406335.1 Trebonia sp. | reverse complement strand
CCGAATTCCCGGAGCAGGCCGAGCAGCCGGTAACGGGCCGGGTTGGCGGGGTCCCGGGCCACCACCGACTTGTCGACCAGCCCGACCAGCGCGGGCAGGATCTGCTCGCGGGGCAGGCCGTCGTCCGCGCACACGTGCTCGGCCCCGCCGACGTCGAACGTCTCCGGAAACACGGAAAGCCGCTGCCACAGGGTCTGCTCGGCCTGGGTGCACAGCCGGTAGCTCCACTCCACCGCGGCGGGCAGGGTCTGCTGCCGCGGGCTGGTGCCGCGGCGGGCGACCGTGAGCGTGCGAATCCCCGTTTCCAGCTGGCGGGTCAGCTCCGCGAGGGGCAGCGCGCGCAGCCGGACGGCGGCGAACTCGATCGCGAGCGGCAGTCCGTCGAGCCGCCGGCACAGCCGGACCACGTCCGCCTGGTTCTGCGGGGTGACCCTGAACCCGGGAACCACCGCCTCCGCCCGCTGGGCGAACAGCTGGACCGCGTCGGTTTCGGCGGGCAGCGGCAGCAGCGGGTAGGCGTGTTCTCCCGGTGCGTCCAGCGGCTGCCGGCTGGTGGCCAGCAGGGTCACCCCCGCGGCGGTGCGCAGCACGGTGTCGGCGAACGCCGCGCAGGCGTCGACCAGGTGCTCGCAGGTGTCCAGGATAAGCAGCAGCTTCTTGCCCCGCAGGTGGCTGAGGACGGCCGCCTCGCTGCCGCCGTCTCCGGTACCCGCGACTCCCAGGGCGGCGGCGGCCGCGCCGGCCAGCTGACCGGGCTGGCCGATGTCGGCCAGGTCGGCGTACCAGACGCCGTCCGGGTACCGGCCGACCAGCTCTGACGCGGCCCGCAGGCTGGTCCGGGTCTTGCCCACGCCTGCCGGGCCGACCACCGTGACCAGGCGCGCCGTGCGGAGAAGCTCCGCGATCCCGGCCAGCTCGGCGGTGCGGCCGACGAAACTGGTGGCCTCAGTGGGCAGGACGCCAAGGCGACGCGAGCCGGCCAGCGGTGCTCGGCTGGCGACGTAGACCATGGTTACCTCACGGGTGATAACGGGACGCCGTCACGATAACACTGCGCCGTATGCAATTGCACGCGGATCACGTGCCGAGTCAGAGCGTGACCTCGCGACATCGGGTGTCACCCGAAGTGGGCAAAGCGGGCCCGGCGTGGTAGGCAGGGAGAGAACGACGAAGTAAGGAGGCGCAGCCATGCGCGACGCGGTAATCGTGGCGGCGGTACGATCGCCGGTGGGCAAGCGGAACGGTGCCCTGGCGGGAGTTCACCCGGTCGACCTGTCAGCCCACGTGCTCAACGCGCTCGCCGAGCGCGCGGGCCTGGCCGATCCGGGCGAGGTGGACGACGTCATCTGGGGCTGTGTCAGTCAGGTCGGCGAGCAGACCTTTGACATCGGCCGCAGCGCCGTGCTCGCCGCAGGCTGGCCGCAGTCCGTGCCGGGCGTCACCGTGGACCGTCAGTGCGGTTCCAGTCAGCAGTCGGTCCACTTCGCCGCCGCGGGCCTGGTCAGCGGGCAGTACGACCTGGTGGTGGCGGGCGGCGTGGAGTCGATGAGCCGGGTCCCGATGGGCTCGTCCCTGGGCCCCGACCGGCCGAACCCGTCCGGCTCAGGGCTGGAGACCGTCTTCGGCGGGGTCGCCCCCAACCAGGGGATCGGCGCCGAGATGATCGCCGAGCGCTGGGGACAGTCCCGGGCTCAGCTCGACGAGTACTCGGTCGCCTCGCACGAGAAGGCGGCCGCCGCGATCGACGAGGGCCGGTTCGCCGCGCAGATCACCCCGGTGAAGCTGGAGGACGGCACCGTCGTCGACACCGACGGGGGCGTCCGCCGCGGCAGTACGGTCGAGGGCCTGGCCAAGCTGAAGCCGGCCTTCCGGCCGGACGGCGTGATCCACGCGGGCAACAGCTCGCAGATCAGCGACGGGTCGGCCGCGCTGCTCATGACGACGAGCGACAAGGCCCGCGAGCTCGGCCTCACCCCCGTCGCCCGGATCCATACCGCTGTCCTCGCCGCCAACGACCCGGTCATCATGCTGACCGCTCCCATCCCGGCCACTCAGAAGGCGCTGAGGAAGAGCGGCCTGAGCCTGGCCGACATCGGCGTCTACGAGGTCAACGAGGCGTTCGCCCCGGTCCCGCTGGCCTGGCTGGCCGACCTGGGAGGTGACCCGGCGAAGCTCAACCCGAACGGCGGCGCGATCGCCCTCGGCCATCCGCTCGGCGGCAGCGGCGCCCGGCTGATGACCACCCTGGTGCACCACATGCGCGACAACGGCATCCGCTACGGCCTGCAGACCATGTGCGAAGGCGGCGGCCAGGCCAACGCCACCATCCTCGAGCTCCTCTAACCGCAATCCCCCGCAACGATCCTAGATAACAGCAACAAGCCGTAGCGTCCGCACGTCAGGCCTGCCGTACCGCGCCGGAGGCGAGCAGCTCGTCGGCGTCCGCGAAGCCCAGGCCGGCCAGCACGTCGCGGGTGTGGGCGCCGGAGCCGCTGATCGCCCCCGCCGTCAGCGCGCTCACCGGAGTGCCGGGCCGGCCGTCGCCGAACCGGGGGGCGGGCGCGGGCTGGACTACCCCGTCCACGGTCACGTAGGTGCCTCGCGCGGCCAGGTGCGGGTCGGCCGGTGCCTCGGTCAGGGACCGGACGGGGGCGACGCACGCGTCCGTCCCGCGGAAGACGGCGGTCCATTCTTCCTGGGAGCGCAGGGCGAACCGGGCGGCGAACCGCCGCCGCAGCTCGGGCCACCCGGAGCGGTCGTGCTGGGCGGGCAGGTCCGCCGGGGGGCCGTCGGGAGCGAACAAGGTCTCGGTGAACACCCGGTAGAACTGGGGCTCGAGTGCGCCGACGGCCATATGCCGGCCGTCCGCGGCCGGGTAGACGTCGTAGAACGGCGCTCCGGTGTCGAGCAGGTTCGCGCCCCGCTCGTCGGTCCACGCCCCGTCGGCCAGCAGCCCGTAGGTCATCGCCTGGAGCGCGGCGGTCCCGTCGACGATCGCGGCGTCCACCACCTGGCCGCGGCCGGTCGCGCGGGCCTGGACCAGCCCGGCGAGCAGGCCGAGAGCGAGGAACAGGGACCCGCCGCCGAAGTCGCCCAGGTAGTTGACCGGCACCTGGGGCGGGCCGCCGGACCGGCCGATCGCGTGCAGCGCCCCGGTCACCGCGATGTAGCCGATGTCGTGGCCGGCGGTCGGCGCGCTGGGGCCGTCCTGGCCCCAGCCGGTCATCCGCCCGTAGACCAGCGCCGGGTTGCGCGCCAGGCAGTCGGCCGGGCCGATACCGAGCCGCTCGGCCACCCCCGGCCGGTAGGCCTCGATCAGCGCGTCGGACACGGCCGCCAGGCGCAGCACGACCTCGGCGCCGCGCGGGTGCTTGAGGTCGACTACCATGCGCCGCTTGCCCCGGCTGGTCACGTCGGTGCCGCGGGGGAGCGGCAGGGCCGCGCCGCCGGGCCGGTCCACCTGGATGACCTCCGCCCCGAGATCGGCGAGCAGCATCCCGCAGAACGGTCCCGGCCCGATCCCGGCCAGCTCGATGACCCGTACCCCGGCAAGCGGCCCACTGCCCTGCGTCACGGATTCTCCTCGCTAGACCTGGGATCACTCTAGGGGCTTGGTCCTCGCGAGGCGGGTCAGGCAGTAGTACGTGACCACCGCGATGGCCAGGTGCATCACGAACAGGACGGCGACGGCCCGGGGCGGCTGCCCGACCGCCAGGATGTAGATGTCGGGAAGCCACAGGACCAGGGTCACCGCCACCGCCAGGCGCAGGAAAAGCCAGCGGGGAGCGGAGCTGACCCGGGTAACGACGGGCCAGGCCAGACAGGCGATCACGACACCGATCACGGTCAGCTTCGCGTAGTCGGCGAACTGGAAATGCTGGTAACCGCGGGTAGCGGGGAAGACTCGCTCCCCGATGACCACGAGCAGCGCGTCGGCGCCGAGCGATCCGGCCACGGAAGCGACGGTGGCACCCAGAACGCTTCCCGCCGACGGCGGCCGGTGGGCGGGCGCGAAGTCGACGCGGGACCGGTGCAAGACCCGCATCGTGGGCTGGGGCAGCTGAACCGGCAACGTTCCTCCAGGTAGGCGTGACGGCGATCGCCGGGCACCGCCTCAGGGTAGGTCCCGGCCAGCTCGCCGGGCGCCGTCCGGAGGAACGAAAAACAGATTCGCCGGCTCCTCCTTCAGGAGGAGCCGGCGGCGAGCGCCCGCTAATCGCGGGACCGGCGGGTCCTATCATGGCGG
>DASWUW010000050.1:0-5370 GCA_036406335.1 Trebonia sp. | reverse complement strand
CCAGCTCCCTGGTCAGGGCGGAAACCTGGGTGCCGAGCAGGCCGGTACGCGCGGCTATCTCGCCGGACGAGGTCCCCGGGTGCCGTACAGCGTCTTCCAGCACGAGCCGGGCGCCGGGCGTTACCCGCCGCGGCACCGACTCCGCGGGCAGGGCGTGGCCGGCGATGGCGGCCAGTGACCGGCCCAGGGAGTAAAGCTCGGCCCCGTTCACGCCTTTGACGATAGCGCGCGGAACGCGCACAGTCGCCCGGCGGTCACAGCACGTGCGTTCGCTTACGCGTGCCGGGCCAGCCTGGCCTTGACCGGCTGGATGTCAGCGTTCGGCAGGCCGCTGAGGACGCCCGCGGCCTGCCGCCAGGCGGCGCAGGCCGCCGGGACGTCCCCCTTGGCCTGCTGCGCGTCGCCGAGCCCGGTGAGCGCCTCGGCGATGCCGGCGTTGTCGCCGATCTCCCGGTAGATCACCAGGACCTCCATGTAACAGGCCACGGCCCGGCCGTAGTCGGCCAGGCCCAGGTGAACGGAGGCGATGGTCGCCAGCGCGTCGGCGGTCAGCGCGCGGCTGCCGGTCTCCCGGCTGATGTCGATCGAGCGCTGGCAGTGACGCACCGCCTCGCCGTGACGGCCGAGCCGGTGGTAGATAGACCCGATGGTTTCCTCCGAGTGGGCGATCTCGTCCGGGTCGCCGACGGTGCGGCGCAGCTCGAGAGCCTCCTTCTCGCGTTCGAGCGCCCGCAGGTACTCGCCGTCCTGTACCAGCAGCTGGGCC
The DNA here is from genome assembly GCA_036406335.1 of Trebonia sp. GTDB lineage: Bacteria > Actinomycetota > Actinomycetes > Streptosporangiales > Streptosporangiaceae > Trebonia. The sequence continues at coordinate 4,604 of DASWUW010000050.1, read as the reverse complement.
ATGGCGTTGAGGGTCCGCGCGGCCGCCGCCCGGTCGCCGGACCGGGTGAACCACCGCAGGGCTTCTTCGAGGTGCGCGCCCGATTCGCCGACCTCGCCGAGCAGCGCGCACGCGTGGGCGTACTCGTGGTTCGCGGTTCCCTGCCCGAAGGGGTCGCCCAGGCTGCGGGCCGCGGCGAGCGCGACCCGCTGAACGGCCAGGTAGTCGTGGAGGAAGCCGCCGCGGGCCAGCAGCGGTCCCATCGCCCAGGGCAGCTGCCAGCAGTAGGCGCCGAAGCCGCCGTGCCCCGCCGCGTACATGACGAGAGTCTGCGCGGCCGTCCGCTCCGCGCGGCACCAGGCGAGGGCCTGCGGACGGCCGCCGAACCGCTCGGCCTGCACCCCGGCCGCCGGCGGAACCAGCGGAACCGCCGGGCGCGGAGGGTAGATGACGGTCACCGCGGTATGCATGCCCCGCAGGTAGTAGTCGAGCAGGCGCCGTACCGCCGCGTCGGGTCCGGCCGCTCCTTCGTCCGCCCGGGCCAGGCCCGCGGCGTAGGTGTGGAGCAGGTCGTGGACGGCGAACCGGCCCGGCTGGTGTTCCGCGACGAGGTGAGCGGCGGACAGCTCGGCCAGCGCCGCCCGGGCCTGCTCCGGCGTGACCGCGGCCAGGCTGGCGGCGGCGGGCACGCCGATGTCCGGCCCGGGGCAGGCTCCGAGCATCCGGAACATCCGCGCGGCGCCCGGGCTCAGCTGCGCGTACGACGCCGTGAAGACGGTGCGCGTGATGACGGCGGGATCGGCCGGCTGGCCGGCCAGCAGGCTGCGGGAGTGCAGTTCGCCCGCGAGCGCGGCGAGCGGGACTCCGGGGTCCGCCGCCGCGCGCCCGGCGGCTATCGCCAGCGCCAGCGGCAGCCGGCCGCACAGCTCGCTGAGCTCGTCGGCGGCCTGCCGTTCGGCCTGCACCCGGTCTGCCCCGAGGCGCCGCTCCAGCAGGTCCCGTGCCTCGCTGTCGCTGAACGGCCCGAGCCGCAGCTCGTGCAGGCCGGCGCCGTCGAAACCGGCGGGCCGGGCCCGCGTGGTGACCAGCGCGAGGCAGCCGGGGCTGCCGGGCAGGAGCCGCCGCACCTGGCCGGCGTCACGCGCGTTGTCGAGGACCACCAGGACCCGGCGCCCGGCGAGCATCCCGCGGTACAGATCGGCCCGCTCGTCCGCGTACAGCGGCTGGTTCCCGGGAGCGGCGCCGAAGGCGTCGAGGAAGCCGCGCAGCGCCTGCCCGTCGGTCACCGGCTCGCCGGCGTCGCCGAAGCCGCGCAGGCTCACCCAGAGCTGCCCGTCCGGGAACAGGTGACTGACCTGGTGCGCCAGGTGCGTCGCCAGTGTTGTCTTTCCGGTGCCCGCGGTGCCCTCGATCACGATGACGGCGGCGGCGTCGCCGTCGGTCGCCGCCCGGCGCGCGAGGTCTTCGAGAACCTTCAGCTCATCCGCCCGGCCCATGAAATCGCCCGTTGCCACGGGAAGCTGCGCCGGCCGCACCAGCGACCGGCTGGGCTCGGCCGGGTACGACGTCGGCAGGACGGCCCGGGCCCACAGCACGGCCAGCCGGTCGGCGTCGACGCCGTACCCGGCGAGCCTGGACGCCAGCTCCCGGATGGCCCGTTTCGGCGGCAGCGACCACCCGGAAAGCCAGCTTTCCCAGGCTGCCTCAGGGGAGGCTGCTCCCCAGAGCTCACCCGGCGGCAGCCGCGACGCGTCCGCCAGGCGCCGCAGCTCGGTGTAGAACTCGCGCTCGGCCGGTGTCAGGCGCGCGGGCAGCGGCGCGTGCCGCTCATCCGGGCTGGACATCAGGACCCCCGCTATGGCTGACGGTCAGTAAACGGTTCCGGATCCGGTTGCGGACGGCCCGCTGACCGGAGCGGCGGGATGAGTCTACTGTGGGCCGCCAGCCCGCGGCTCGCTGCTGTGTCGCCCTGATCTTGTCGCTTTCGAAACCGTTCTCAGTTCCGCGCCGCCAGGGGCTGGCTCAGCCGCAGTTGGTTGCCGCTGGGGTCGCGGACGGCGGCGTCACGGACGCCGTAGGGCTGGTCGACGGGCTCCTGGAGGATCTCTGCCCCGGCCGCCCGCAGGGACTCGAAGGTCTTGTCCAGGTCGTCGACCTGGATGAAGACCGGCAGGTCGCCCTTGGCGACGATCTCGCGCATCGCCTGCCGGTCGGCCGGCGGGATGTGGTGGTCGACCGCCGCCAGCAGCAGGTCGTGGTTGTCGCCGGGGGCGTGGACGGTGAGCCAGCGCATCTCCGGTCCCATGAGGACGTCGTCGCGGACTTCGAAGCCGAGCCGGTGGGTGTAGAAGGCGAGCGCCTCGTCCAGGTCGGTGCAGTACACGGGCGTGTGGGTAATGGAAAGGGCCATGTCAGCGACCCTACGCGCTGCTACCCCGGCGGCGCTTCTCCGATCGTGCACGGCTGCGCGGTCCAGCCCGGGCGCGCCCACGCGCGGGTCAGGCACGGCGGAACCGGCTCGAGCCGCGAGTGGTCCCGCGCCCGGTAGGCCGACGGCGGCTCGCCCACCAGGCGGCTGAATGTCGAGCTGAACGAGCCGAGCGAGGTGAATCCCACCGCCAGGCACACGTCGGTCACCGACAGGCCGCCCCGGCGCAGCAGTGCCATCGCCCGTTCCGCCCGCCGGGCCTGCAGGTAGCCGTACGGTGTCTCGCCGTACGCCTCGCGGAAGCGGCGGGAGAACAGCGACGGCGACATCAGCGCGGCGCGGGCCATCAGCGGGACGTTCAGCGGCCGCGCGTACTCGCGGTCCAGCAGGTCCCGCGCCCGGCGCAGGTGCGCCAGCTCGGCGACTTCCATAGCAGGACGGTACACCGCGGCGGACGGCGGAAGGGCCCGCCGGGGTCAGCCCGGCGGGCGGTCACGCCTCGTCCGGGGTCTCCCGGGCGGGACTGCGCCGGGGGACCTGCGCGATGTCGTAGTAGACGGGAATGCCGCGCCGCTCAGCGGTCGCGACGTCCTGGTCCGCGCCGGCCGAGTTTCCCGGCAGCCGCAGCACCGCGTCGCCGTGCGCCAGCAGCCGCTGCGCGGCGGGGTAGAGCACCTGGTCGGCCAGGGGGTCGGTCGCGGTCGCCCCGGCGGCGCGCAGCAGCGGCAGCGCGACCCATTCCCCGATCACCGGGACGTGCCCGGCCTCGAAGACCGGCCAGGCGGCCGCTTCCAGGGTCCGGAGGTTGGCCGCCATCGCGGCGGGGTCGCCGCCGGTGCCTGACTTGTAGGGGCCGGCGATCAGGATCAGCAGCGGTTGCGAGGTCATGCCGGCTACACTACCCGCAGAACATGCAAAAACGTGCAGAATCTGGAGAGAACAAGATAATGCTGGCTGCGCAGCGCCGTGACTACCTGCTGGAGATACTCCGCCGCGACGGGCGGATCGTCGCCCGGAACGTGGCCGCCGACCTCGCCCTGTCTGAGGACAGCGTCCGCCGGGACCTGCGCGAACTGGCGGCCGAGGGCCGGTGCCAGCGGGTCTACGGGGGAGCGCTGCCGGTCTCGCCCGCGGTCGCCGACTACGCGGGACGGGCCGCGGTCTCCGTCGCGGGCAAGCAGCGGGTCGCCGCCGTCGCCGCGAGCCTGATCCGTCCCGGGAGCACGGTGATCATCGACGGCGGCACCACCGCCCTCGCCCTGGCCGCGGCCCTGCCCCCCGGCCTGGCCTGCACCGTGATCACCCACAGCCCGACGGTGGCCGCCGCGCTGGTGCCGCACCCGGCGGCCGAGGTCTTCATCCTCGGCGGGAAGCTGTTCAAGCACTCCGCGGTGGCCTGCGGCTCCGCCGCCGCGGAAGCGGCCCGGCAGGTATCCGCCGACACGTTCTTCCTCGGCGTGACCGGGGTCCACCCCGAAGCCGGGCTCACCACCGGCGACGCCGACGAGGCGGCGATGAAACGCGTGCTGGCGGGCCGGGCCGCGGAGACCTACGTGCTCGCCTCGGCCGAGAAGATCGGCACCGCCTCGCCCTACCAGGTCATCGCGCTCAGCGAGGTCAGCGGCGTCATCACCGACGCCGACCCGCGGTCCCCGGTGATCCGGGAGCTGCGGGCCCGGGTCGAGGTGATCACCGCCCGCGCCGGCGACCGCCCTCGCGCAGAGCCCGGGCCGGGCGGCTGACCGGACGCGGCGGGCGCCGGCGCGGGCGCCGGCCACGGTTCGCCTGGTGCCTGAGCGGACAGAATGGGCGGTGTGGATGCTGCCCGGCTAGCCGCCTTCGGTCTCGACCCTGACGTCCTTCACCTCAACCACGGCGCGTTCGGCGTCGCCCCCGTTTCCGTGCGCCAGGCCGCCGCCGCCTGGCGCGAGCGGGCCGAGCGCAACCCGCACCGGTTCAACCGCGTCGAGGTCGGCGGGCTGGTCGCGGCGGCGCGGGAGCACGCGGCCGGGTTCCTCGGCATCGACCCGTCCCGTTCGGCGTGGGTCCGGAACGTGTCCGAGGGAGTGTCGGCGGTCCTCGGCTCGCTCGAGCTGCGTCCCGGCGACGAGCTGGTGACCAGCACCCACGGCTACGGGGCAGTCCGCCTGGCGCTGCGCCACCACGCCGCCCGCGCCGGGGCGCGGGTCGTCGAGGC
>DASWUW010000049.1:0-2729 GCA_036406335.1 Trebonia sp. | reverse complement strand
GACGCCGGCCACGACCAGCGTAATCTCACCGCGGACGCCGCCTGAGGGCTCCTGGCCGGCGGCCCAGGCCGCGAGCTCGGCCAGCGGGCCGCGCACGATCTCCTCGTGTGTCTTGGTCAGCTCCCGGCAGACCACCGCGGCCCGGTCGTCGCCGTGCGAGACCCGCAGCTCCTGCAGGGTCTTCGCGGTCCGGCGGGGCGATTCGAACAGCACCTGGGTACGCGGGTCGGCCGCGAGCTCGGCGAACCGCTGGGCCCGCTGCCCGGATCCCCGGGGCGGGAACCCTTCGAAGCAGAACCGGTCGGTGGGCAGCCCGGAGACCGCGAGCGCGGTGGTCACCGCGGAGGGGCCGGGCAGCGCGGTGACCCTGATCCCGGCCGCCGCCGCCGCGGCGACCAGCCGGTAGCCGGGGTCGCTGATCGCGGGCATCCCGGCGTCGGTGATCACCAGCACGTCCCGGCCGGCCTGGAGCTCGCCGACCAGCTCGGCGGCGCGGCGTACCTCGATCACGTCGTAGTAGGAGACCAGCCGCCCGGTCAGCTTGACCCCGAGCGCCGCCGCGAGCAGGCCGGCCCGGCGCTTGTCCTCCGCCGCGACCACGTCCGCGCGGGCCAGTGCCTCGGCCAGCCGCGCGGGGGCATCCTCGGCCTGCCCGATCGGCACCCCGGCGAGGATAAGGACGCCGGCGCCGCCGTTACTCTCCCGTGGCTCAGCGGGTACCGGTCCGGGTATCTTTCTGGTCCCCACGCGGGCGTCCCTCCACATAGCATTACGTCCGATGACCGCTACACAGGCCGGCCAGCCGGCCAAGGATCCCGAAGACGGCGCCCGCGGTTACCGCGCGCTCAACGCCGACGGTACCGTCACGGCCGACGACCCCGGGGCCGGGGACGGCCAGCCCGGTGCCAGTGCGCCCGGTGCCGGCCGGCCCGGTGCCATCGAGCCGGTTGCCAGCCGGCCGTCCGCCGACGACCTCGCCGCCGAGCGGATAGCGGCGCTGCGCGCCCGGCTGCTGACACCGGTGCCGGGCGGCCGGCTGTGGGGCTGGATCGGCCCGCTCCTGGTCACCGCGTTCGCGGCTTTCCTCCGGTTCAACCGGCTGTCGGTGCCCGACGCGGTCATCTTCGACGAGACGTACTACGCCAAGGACGCCTGGTCGATTCTCAAGCACGGGGTCGAGTGGAACATCCTGCCGAGCCCCGCCAGCAACACCAATTACATCAACAACCTGATCATCGCCACGCACGGGCACGCCAGCATCTTCCAGGCCTGCACGGGTACCGCGTGCGGCGAGTACGTGGTCCAGCCGGAGGTCGGCAAGCTGCTGATCGCGGTGGGCGAGTTCTTCTCCGGCCTCACCACCCTCGGCTGGCGGCTGGCCCCGGCGGTCGTCGGGACGCTGGCCGTCCTGGTCATGTGCCGCGTCGCCCGGCGGCTGACCCGGTCCACCGTGCTCGGCTGCACGGCCGGGCTGCTGCTCTCCCTCGACGGCCTCGAGTTCGTGCTGAGCCGGACCGGCATCCTGGACATCTTCCTGATGTTCTTCGTACTGGCCGCGTTTGGCGCGCTCGTCGTGGACCGGGACGTCTCGCGGGCGCGGCTGGCCCGGGCCATGGTGCTCGCCCCCGGCGACGAAGCCGGCCCGGGGCTCGGCATCCGGAAGTGGCGCGTTGCCGCGGGCGTGCTCATCGGCCTGGCCTGCGCATCCAAGCAGTATGGGGTCTGGTACCTGCTCGCCTTCGCCTGCCTGTGCGTGGCCTGGGACCTGGGCGCGCGGCGCACGGTCGGCCTGCGCGGCTACCGGCGCGGCGCGCTGGTGCGGGACGGCAAGTGGCTGCCGCTCACCCTCGGCCTGATCCCGCTGGTGACCTACACCCTAACCTGGATGGGCTGGCTGGTCACCGGCACCGGCTACGGCCGGGGCTACGCGCAGGCCAACGGGGTCAGCACGCCGGTCCTGGGCCCGCTGTACTCGCTGTTCGAGTACCACCGGGAAATGGTCCAGTTCGGGGTCGGCCTGAGCACCCGGCACCCGTATGAGTCACAGCCGTGGGACTGGTTCGTCATCACCCGCCCGGTGGCCTTCTACTGGAACACCTACTCCGACGCGGCCGGGCAGCACGTCGCCAAGGCGGGCAAGACCGGGCCGTACGTGCAGGAAGTGCTGGCCATCGGCAACCCGCTCATCTGGTGGGTATCCATCCCGGCGCTGGCGGTCTGCCTCATCTGGTGGCTGACCCGGCGGGACTGGCGGGCGGGAGCGGTACTGCTCTGCGTGACCGCCGGGTGGGCCAGCTGGCTGCCGTTCGTCTCGCGGACCAAGTTCTATTATTACGCCCTTGAGTTCGAACCGTTCCTGATCATCGCGATCGTGCTGTGCCTGGGGCTGCTGATCGGCCCGGCCACCGCCCGGCGGTCACGCAGGGCCATCGGCTCGGCACTGGCCGGTGTTTACGTCCTTGCGGTGCTCATTGCGTTCTGGTACTTTTACCCGATCCTGGCGGGCAAGATCATCCCGTACTCGGACTGGCTGTCCCACATGTGGTACAGCGGCTGGATCTGATCCAAGGCGCGCATTTCCCCTGCACTCGTCCCCTGCACTCTCCCCCGGCGAGGCCGGCTTATGAGGGTTTTTTCAGGGTAAGTTAAGCATATCCGCGATGACGCGACATATCTTGAGGTGATCTCGGTCACAAGTTGGGCCGTTGAGGCCCTTTCGTACGTCTATA
>DASWUW010000048.1:0-4919 GCA_036406335.1 Trebonia sp. | reverse complement strand
GGGTCAGCCGGGGGTGCGCCCATCTCGGTGCCGCGCCGGTACATCGAGCAGCAGAACCGGCCCGCTTAGGGCACGCTCGGACCTGGCGCCCCTCCCGCGCCGGCCTTCACCACCGGCCTGAAGGCCGGCGCACCGGCGAACAAAACAGGTAGCCAACGATCACCGAGCCGACCAGGAACATGGTGCCGAGGGCCACCTGGCGCGCCTGGTCAGCCAGCACCCGTACCGGGACCATCGGCGTCGCCACCCGCCGCTCGACTGCGACGAACGCCGCCCCGAGCAGCACCGCCGCCAGTGCGGCCACCGTCTCCGGGGCCGCGAACCCGTGCTGCTGGCCCTGGCTGAGCCCGAAGATCAGCGCGGCCACGCTCACGGTGACCAGCACCGCGCCCGCGACGTCCAGCCCGAACAGCGCCAGCCCGGAGACCAGCAGCCGCCGGTGCCCGGTCAGGTCGCCGATCCGCCCGCCGAGCAGCAGCAGCGCGCCGAACGGCAGCGCGTACCCGGTCACGATCCACTGCAGGTCGGCGGCGGACGGGCCGAACTCCCGCTGGATCGTCGCCAGGGCGACGTTGACGATCGAGAAGTCGAGCTGCAGGACGAACTGCGCGGCCGACACCAGCAGGAGGGCCAGCCCCAGATTCCGCCCGTCGTGCCCGCCGCCGCCTGGGCCCGTGGTTACGCCAGGCGCCGGAGCCCCGCCCGTCTCCCCCGGTCGCTGCGTCACCACAGAAGTTTACATCTCAACTAAATACCCGAGCTTCTTGCTGTTATCATGAAGGGACCCGGAGATGGCCGGGCGAACGGGCTCAGTCGGTGCCGGACTCCATGGCCGCCCGGTCCAGCGCCTCGTCGTCGGAGACCTGGCCGGCCGAGGCGATCGCCTCGGCGCCGCCCAGCGGCATCGCGCCGATGAGCTCGGCGGGCGACGGCACCGCCTGGCCAGAACCGGTCAGCGCGGCCTGCCCGCCGCCGAACAGCCCCAGGCTGGCGTACTGCTCGAGCTTGGCCCGGGAGTCCGCGATGTCGAGGTTCCGCATGGTGAGCTGGCCGATCCGGTCCGCCGGACCGAACGCGGCGTCCTCGACCCGCTCCATCGACAGCTTGTCCGGGTGGTAGCTGAACGCCGGGCCGGACGTGTCCAGCAGCGAGTAGTCCTCCCCCCGGCGCAGCCGCAGCGTCACGCTGCCGGTGACCGCGGTGCCGATCCAGCGCTGCAGCGACTCCCGGATCATGAGCGCCTGCGGGTCGAGCCAGCGGCCCTCGTACAGCAGGCGGCCGAGCTTGCGGCCCTCGCTGTGGTAGGCGGCGATCGAGTCCTCGTTGTGGATCGCGCACACCAGCCGCTCGTAGGCGGCGTGCAGCAGCGCCATGCCGGGCGCCTCGTAGATGCCGCGCGACTTGGCCTCGATGATCCGGTTCTCGATCTGGTCGGACATGCCCAGGCCGTGGCGGCCGCCGACGGCGTTCGCCTCCAGCACCAGGGCGACCGCGTCGGCGAACTCCTTGCCGTTGATCGCGACCGGGCGGCCCTGCTCGAAGGTGACCGTCACGTCCTCGGCCGGGATCTCGATGGCCGGGTCCCAGAACCGGACGCCCATGATCGGCTCGACCAGCTCGACGTTCGCGTCCAGGTGCTCGAGCTGCTTGGCCTCGTGGGTGGCACCCCAGATGTTCGCGTCGGTGGAGTAGGCCTTCTCCTTGCTGGCCCGGTAGGGCAGCTTGCGGTCGGTCAGCCACTGGGACATCTCCGCCCGCCCGCCGAGCTCGCCGACGAACGCGGCGTCGAGCCAGGGCTTGTAGATGCGCAGCGACGGGTTGGCCAGCAGCCCGTAGCGGTAGAACCGCTCGATGTCGTTGCCCTTGTAGGTGGAGCCGTCGCCCCAGATCTGCACGTTGTCCTCGAGCATGGCCCGGACCAGCAGCGTGCCGGTCACGGCGCGGCCCAGCGGGGTGGTGTTGAAGTAGGCCCGCCCCCCGGAGCGGATGTGGAATGCCCCGCAGGTGAGCGCGGCCAGCCCCTCCTGCACCAGGGCCGCCCGGCAGTCGACCAGGCGGGCGCCCTCGGCACCGTAGGCGCCGGCCCGGCCCGGGACGGACGCGACGTCGGGCTCGTCGTACTGGCCGAGGTCGGCGGTGTAGGTATAGGGCACCGCCCCCTTCTCCCGCATCCAGGCGACGGCTACCGAGGTGTCCAGGCCGCCGGAAAAGGCGATACCGACACGTTCACCGACAGGAAGAGAGGCGAGCACCTTGGTCATGGCTGCAATTATATGCATGGCATTGCATGACCATGCAACGGGTTCTGGAAGATCCAGGAGCCGCGCGCCGCGCTTCTTGCTGTTATCTAAGGCGGATTCCGGGAGCGGCCCGGTACCGGCACCTGCCGATAACCGGTTGCGCCCGGGCCCGCCGCCGGCCCCACAGTGGCGGGTGGCGACGCTGTTCCTGATGATCGGCCTGCCCGGCGCGGGAAAGACCACCCGGGCCCGGGAACTGAGCGCCCGGCACGGCGCGCTGCGGCTGACGCCCGACGAGTGGATGATCCCGCTGTTCGGCGAGCCCGAGGCAGGCGGCAAGCGGGACCTGGTCGAAGGGCTGCTGATCGGTGTCGCACTGGACGCCCTGCGGCTCGGGACGAGCGCCGTCCTCGACTTCGGGTTCTGGGCCGCGGACGAACGCTCGGCCCTGCGCTGGCTCGCCGCCCGGGCGGGGGCGGACTGCCGGCTGGAGTACGTGGCGGTCGACACCGGTACGCAACTCGCCCGGATCGCCCGCAGGCAGGCCGCCGTGCCGCACGCCACCTACCCGATGAGCGCGGCCGAGGTCGCGCAGTGGCGCGAGCAGTTCCAGGTACCCGGCGAGACCGAACTCACCGCGCCCGGCGCGATCCCCCGGCCGCCCGCGGGCTGGGCAGGCTGGGCGCAGTGGGCCGAGGGGCCCTGGCCGTCGCTGCCCGCCGGCTCCGCCCCGGCGAAGCCGGCCGGATGACGGCGGCCGGGCGCGCTCCCGCGCCCGGCGACCGGGCGCTCGCCGCCAGGCTGCTTCCGTCCTGGGGTATCCCGGCGGATGCGTCCCTGGTCCGCGCGGACCGGGGGACGAACAACCAGACGTTCATCGTGCAGCAGGGACGCCAGCGGTTCGTGCTCCGCGTCAGCCGGAATTCAACCCTCGGCCAGGTCCGCGCCGAGCACCGGATCCTGCACCGGCTACACCAGGCCGCTCTCCCCTTCCGGGTGCCGGAGCCGTGCGCCGCACTGGACGGGAGCACGGTGCGCGAGACCGCGCAGGGCCCCGCCACGCTGTGCCGGTGGATCCCGGGGGCGCACCCCGTCCTGGAAGACAGCCCGGCCCTCGAGCGCTTCGGCCGGGCCGCCGCCCTGCTCGCCGGCGCGCTGCGGGACATGCCGCTGCGGGACACGCTGACGGACTGGCGCACCGGCCCGCTAACGCTGCCGGGCGCCGTGACCGACGTCAGCGCACTCTGCCGCGGGCTGCGCGCCGCCGGGACTGCTGGTCGACCGGTCGCTCGGCTCCGCCCTGTGGCGGTCCGCCCTGTGGCGGTCCGCCCAGTGGCGCGAGGGCCAGGTGCCGCTGAGCGAGGTCACCCGCCGGCTGAGCCGGCTGGAGGCCACCGTCCGCTGGGTCGCGGTCAACGCCGCGCGCCTGCAGGCGCTCGCGGCCGCGGCCGGCGGGCACTAGCGCACGCATCGCTGTGCACTCCCGTCACATGACTCCCAGCCGAAAGACTGCGCCCTCCGTTCCCCGCGAATTAAAGCAGTTAACTCTACGTGCAAAATGTCCCTATTTACGGTAAAAGGCAAAGGCGGCAATTCCTCCTGTTTTAGGCTCCGCATACCGCCTGCAGGCCGCAACTCAGGAGGAATTACATGTTCCGCTCACGCACGCGTATTCTCGCGCCGCCACTGGTAATAGCCATGGTGGCCCTTTCGGGCTGTGGCGCCATCGCCGCCAGTGCCGGAAGCACTAGTTCGAACGGGCTACAGAAAACGACGCTTAATGTAGCCGTGGTGCCGGCGGTGGATTCCGCCGGCTTTTTCGTTGCCCTGCACCAGGGACTGTTCAGGCAGCAGGGACTGACGGTCAACTACACCCCCGCCGTCAGCAGCGACGAGGTGATAGACCAGCAGATCGCCGGCCGCTACGACATTACCGGCGGGAACTTCGTCTCCTACATTCAGCATTACGTGAACGACCACCAGCCGCTTGAGATCATCTCCGAGGGATCGGTGATGCAGCAGGGGACGCAGGCGATCTACACGATGCCCGACTCCAAGATCAAGACCCTGGCGGAACTCAAGGGGCACGTGCTGGGCATCAACGCCCCCCAGAACATTAACTACCTGCTGGCCGCCTCCGTGCTCACCCAGAACAACATCAAGCCCAGCGACGTGCGTTACCCGGCCCAGCCGATCCCGTTCCCCCTGATGGCCGCGGAACTCGCCGCCGGCAAGGTCGACGCCGCCGCGCTGCCCGAGCCGTTCGCCACCGCCGCCGAGCAGAAATACGGCGTGGTCCCGCTGACCGACCTCAACCAGGGCGCCACCGAGCAGTTCCCCATCCAGGGGTACGTCGTCACCAAATCCTGGGCCCGGCAGAACCCGGGCACGCTCCGGGCGTTCGTCACCGCGCTGTCCCAGGGCCAGGCGATCGCCGACACCAGCCGGCCGGCGGTCGAGAGGGCCATGGAAGCCCTCCCGGGGCAGCAGGACGGCCAGATCCCCCCGCTGATCGCGGCGGTGATGGCGATCAACATCTACCCGACGGCCATCGACCAGGTCCGCATCCAGCGCGTCGCCGACGTGATGTACCAGTTCGGCCTGCTGCGCAGCCGGTTCACCGTCACCCCGATGATCGGTCCCTGACCCTCCGCCGCCGGCCCGCGCAGCCGGGAACCC
>DASWUW010000047.1:0-4354 GCA_036406335.1 Trebonia sp. | reverse complement strand
CGGCGGCCGCGGCCTGGCGCCGCCGGCCCTCGGCGGTCAGCACGACGTAAATCCCGCGGCTGCGGGGCGTGCTGATCGTGCTCGGCGGCGCCCTCTGCCTGGACGCGCTCGACGTGTCCATGGTCGGCGTCGTGGTCACCGCGGTGGTGGACGCCGGCGGCGGCGGACTGAGCCCAGCGCAAGCTCGGCGCCAGGCGAGGCTAATAAGAGTTACCGGGTGACCGTGCGGCAGACTCGGTATCTGGCGGCCGGCTACGGCACCAGGACGATGCGCTCGCCCGGGGCTTCCTTCGCGGTCCAGGCCTGCTCCACGTCGGCCAGCGGCACCGGACGGGCCTGGACCGCGATCGTGCCCGCGTTGATCTCCTCGATCAGCGCGGGCAGCTCGGCGATGTAGCCGCGGGGCGAGACGGAGCCCTGGCCGCTGCCCTGCAGGCGGAAGTTGGCCGAGCGCAGCGCGACCGACGGCAGTTCGATCGTCGGGCCGGCGACCGAGCCGATCTGGATCCAGTCGAGCTGGCGGCTCTGGTCCGACCGTGCGGTCAGCAGGGCGGTGATGGCCTGCTGGGACGGCTTGCCCCAGAGGTAGTCGATGACGATATCGGTCTCCGCGGCCGCGGCGGCCAGCGCCGCGGCGGTCGCGTCGGCATCGTCGGTCAGCTGGACCACGTCGTCGGCCCCGGCCGCGATGAGCGCCTGGAGCCGGCCCAGGTCGCGGCCCGCGCCGGTCACCCGGCCGGCGCCGAGCCGCCTGGCTACCTGGACGGCCATGGCCCCGGCGTTGCCGGTGGCGCCGAGGACCAGGACGCCCTGCCCCGGCTGGAGCGGGACGCGGCGGCGCAGCGCGACCCAGGAGGACATCGCCGGGTTCATCGCGGCGGCGACCTTGGCCACGTCTACCCCGGCCGGCAGTTCGACCGAGCGCCGCGGGTCGATCAGTGTCTGGTCCGCCATCGGGCCGGGCCCGTCGTCGTCGGCGGCGAAGTAGACCACCTTGCCGCCGGGCAGCCGCCCGACGCCGTCGACCCCGGGGATCATCGGCAGCGTGCCGCTGCTGGTGTAGTGGCTTCCGGAGGCACCGGAGCGGACCCGCGGGTGCAGGCCGACCGCGAGCACGTCGGCCAGCACCTGGTCGCCGGACGGCGCCGGCACCGGGAACGGCAGGTAGTGCGGCGGCTCCGCGAACGATGTCACTACGGCCGCGTTCATCTTCGTCATGGCATTTCCTTCGGCTTAGCCCATTTAGTTGGTGTCACGTACTAACTTAGTTGGTGTCACGTATTAAATCAACTAGACTTGGCCCATGACCCCGAGATCCCAGGACGCGCCCGGCGAGGCGCCCGCGGCGCCGCAGCTCGACCCGGTCGACGGGCTGGCCCAGCTCGCCTTTGTGGTAGCCGGACAGCTCGAGCGCCGGGCGGCCGAGCACGACCTGTCCCCCGCCGCCGCGCGGCTGCTCGGCGTGCTGCGCGACCGCGAGCCGACTATGCAGGAGCTGGCCCGGTTCCTCGAGCTGGACAAGTCGAGCGTGACCGGCCTGGTCGACCGGACCGAGCGCCGCGGCCTGGTCACGCGCGTCCCCTCGGCCACCGACCGGCGGGCGGTGCTGGTCCGGCTGACCGACCAGGGCCGGGCACTGATCTCCGGGGCCGCCGGGCAGTTCGCGGCGGACGTCTCGGGGATGCTCGACCGCCTGCCGCCGCGCGACCGCGCCGCGCTCGCCCGGATCGTCAGCCGGCTGCTGGCCGCGCACGCGGCCGACCGCGGCATCGACCTGTTCGCGACCGCCCGCCCGCAGACCCGGTAACGGCGCCGGGGCGTACCGTTTGCGGAGAAGCGGCCCACGGAAGGGATCACCGGTGAGCGAACTGACGAAAGCCCGGTTCACCAGGATGCAGGACGGCACCGCGGAGGAGTTCGCCCTCATCGAGGCGGGCGAGACCAGGTACGCGCGCACCCTGCACGTCCGGGTTCTCGACGCGGTGAGCCGTCGTTTCGCTGACCCAGCCGGAAGGCCCGCGGCCCGCGCCGTGTTGTGACCGTCATGCGGTTTCAGCTTCTTGACATCCTGCCCCACATCCAGAATCCGGTGACCGGCCGGCTGGTCAGCACCGCGGACCGGCTCGAGCAGGCGGTGACCTCGGCCCGGCAGGCGGAAAAGCTCGGGCTGGACGCGGTCGCCCTGGGCGAGCGGCACGCCGGCCACTTCCTGTCCGCCGGGATGACGGTGGTCCTCGGCGCGATCGCCGCGTCCACCAGCCGGGTCCGGCTGCAGACCGGAGTCGCCGTGCTGTCCATCCTCGACCCGCTGCGGGTGGCGGAGGACTACGCCACCGTCGACCAGCTGTCTCGCGGACGGCTCGAGCTGGTCATCGGCAAGGGGAACGAGCTGCGCCAGCTGCCGATGTTCGGCGTCGCTCCCGGGGATCAGTGGGATCAGCTGGCGGAGAAGTACGAGCTGCTGCGCCGCCTGTGGCGAGAGGAGGACGTCACCTGGGAGGGCCAGTTCCGCGGCCCGCTCGCAGCGGTGACCAGCCTGCCCCGGCCGTACGCGGGCGCGCCCCGGGTCTGGCACGGGTCCGCCACGGACACGACCCCCGCTACGCCTACGTCGGCGCGGGGGCCGGTTTCATGTTCCTGGCCGACACCACCCAGGAGGCGCGGGAGCGCTACGGGCCGGTCTACGAGCAGATGGTCGCGTTCTTCAACCGGCCCGGTAACCACACCCCGGGCAACGAGATGACCTTCACCGGCATCGATGACGCGATCGCGCGCGGCCCGGTCCTGGTCGGCAGCCCGCAGCAGGTCATCGATAAAATCATGTACTTCCACGAGTCGTTCGGGCACGACCTGCAGTCATTCGGCCTGCCGACCATGATCCCCCACGAGCAGCAGATGGAGATGCTGGCCCGGATGGCGGCCGAGGTCATCCCGGTCGTCCGCCGGAACGTCCCGACCACGCTGTGGACCGACGCGGACCCGTACGGCGGACGGCCCGCCTTCTCCGGGCGCACCGCCCCGGACGCCGCCGCGGTCGTCGAGGCGTCCACCGGGGCCGGTGCCCTACATTAGTGCGTGAGATTCGTCGACGCATTACGCAGGAGCCGGGATGGGCAGCAACCCGCGCCTCGAAGAGCCGTATGACCTGAGCCCTGAGCGGACGGTCATGCTCGGGGTCGACTTCCAGCAGGGGTTCGGCGACGGGGCGTGGGAGCACACCCCGGATGCGGCGGCGGCGGTCACCAGTTTCGGTGCGGCTGCGGCGAGCTGGCGTCGCGCCGGAGGGCGGGTGATCATGTGCCGCGAGATCTACTACCCGAGCGACTACCCGGGGCCCGACGGCGAGCCGATCGCAGACGTCGTCGAACACCATCCGCTGATGTCCGGTCGAGTGAACGCCGAGTTCTATCCCGGCCTAGTCGAGCCGGATGACCTGGTGATGCGCAAGACGGGTTTCTCTGCGGTCGCGGCCGGCCATCTGCTCGAGATCCTCGCCGATCACCGGTGGGACACGGTGGTCATGGGCGGGCTGACCACCCCGATCTGCGTGGGAACCACATCCGACGATCTCAGCATGGCCGGTCTTAAGGTAGTTATCCTCGAGGACGCGTGCGCCTCGCAGCCATTCGACGGTTTCTCGGCTCAGGACGCGCATGCGTTCTCGCTCGCCCGGTTCCGCTACCAGTTCGGGCAGACGATGACGACCAGGCAGTTTCGGGAGTTCGTGGACGGCTTGCCCGCCGCTCCGCAAGCGTGATCCGCTCGACCCGTTTGCGCCGCCGTCCGATCGGCCGGAGCAAGCGCAGCACCCGGTGCGCTTAGCCACTGAACCGCCCGGTGAGTCCGGAAACTCAGGTTCGTTGCTAATCGGGGACTACCCCGGGGCGCCGCCGCCGTGGTCACGTTCTAGCTGCTCGGCCGGATCCGCGTAACGCCGGCGACGCGAAGGACTTTCTATTTACGACAGGCCTCTGCCCGAGTCGGCTTGCCGTCGGCAGGAGCCTGCGCTGGTTAGAGGTTTCTGAAAGAACCATCCACTTTTAGGGGGGACTAAGGTCGTGCCTGAATCACTACGACCAGTCGATGAAGAGCGTGACGGACGGCGGCGTCGAGGCGCCGCCGTCGGGGGGACCGCCGTCGGTGCCGCCGGCGGCGGCGGCGGCGGCGCGGATCCGAACCGGAGGCGCCGACTGGCCGCGCTAGCGGCTCTCGCGGCACTACTCGTCGCGGGCGTCGTGGCGGCTATTGTCTTCAGCACCGGCTCCTCGCACCACACTGCCAGCCCGGCTAGCTCAGCGGCCGGTTCGTCCAGCCCGTCTGGCTCATCCAGTTCGGCGGCCAGCCCGGCCGGCTC
>DASWUW010000046.1:0-3602 GCA_036406335.1 Trebonia sp. | reverse complement strand
CCCGACCCGATCAGCACCGGTACCACGGCGGCCGGCAATGTCCGCGGCCGCGTCCCGGCCAACCAATCTCGCGCACTAGCCACCGGCTGATCCTATGCCGGCGCCGGGAGCCGGGTGTGCAGGCGCACTACCGGCACCTTTACCCCCATGTCGAGGTTGGAGTGGCTGCCGTCGGGCGCCCAGCCGGCCGCCTCGAGGAACCCGATCCGCTGCTCGTCCCCGGCCAGGGCCCACGCGTACCCGGTGCTAAACCCGTCCTCGGCGAACGTGTCGGCCACCGCGTTCAGCAGCCGCCCGTCATGGCCGCCGGGGGCCAGCCGCGGCAGCACGTGCAGTTCGTAGAGCTCGCCGTCGGTGCCGGGCCACAGGTCCTCGTCGGTGGCGGGGCCGGCCGCGGCGAACCCGGCGATCTCCGGCTCGCCCGGATTCTCCACCGCGACGTGCACATGGTGCTTCGACGTGGGGGGAGCGCTGATCGCCTGCTGCCAGCGCAGGGTGAACTGGCCGACCGCCGTTTCGCTGGCCAGCTCGGCGAGCACGGCCTCGGGCACCAGGCCGGCGAACGCCGCCTGCCAGCTGGCGACCTGCACCAGGGCCAGCCCGGGGGCGTCCGACGCTCGCGCAGCCCGGACAAATCCGCCGGTCACGGTGATTCTCCTCGTCTGCTTGATCGGTTCGGCGGCGGGCGGCCCCGCCGCTAGGCCAGCTCGGGCGCGATCTTCGCCAGAGCCGAGATGTCCCGCGACGCACCGGTCGAAGCCGATGTCGCCAGGGCCGCGTACACCTGCAGGGCCGCGCTTACCGGCCGCTGCCGCGCCGCCGGGCGGAAGGACCCGAGCGCGGTCAGGAGCGCCTCCCGCCGCTCGGCCAGGACGGAGTCCGGCACGTCGAGCCGCAGTCCCCGGCGGGGGATGTCGATAGCGACCGTGTCGCCGTCCTCCACCAGCGCGATGAGTCCGCCGCTGGCCGCCTCGGGGGAGATGTGCCCGATGGACAGGCCCGAAGTCCCGCCGGAGAACCGGCCGTCGGTGATCAGCGCGCAGGCGCGCCCCAGGCCCTTCCCCTTGAGAAACGACGTCGGGTACAGCATCTCCTGCATTCCCGGCCCGCCCCGCGGCCCCTCGTACCTGATCACCACGACGTCGCCGGCACCGACGCGGCCGCTGAGGATCCCGTCCACCGCGTCCTCCTGTGACTCGAAGACCCGGGCCGGCCCGGAGAACGTCCACAGTTCTTCCGGCACGCCCGCGGTCTTGACTACCCCGCCCTCGGTCGCCAGGTTGCCGTACAGCATGCAGAGCCCGCCGTCGACGGTGTACGCGTGCGCGACGTCCCGGATGCAGCCGCCCGCGGCGTCGGTGTCCAGCGTCTCCCACCGGGCCGACTGCGAGTAGCCCTTGATGGTGCGGACTCCGCCCGGTGCCGCGTGGTACAGCTCGACCGCCTCGGGCAGCACCTCGGGCGACCGCAGGTCCCAGGCGGCGATCGGCGCGCCGTGCACGGTGTGCACCGCCCGGTTCAGCAGCCCGCCCCGGTCGAGCTCGCCCAGGAGCGTGTAGATCCCGCCGGCCCGGTGCACGTCTTCCACGTGGTAGGACCCGTTGGGCGCGACCTTGCACAGGCACGGCACCCGCCGGGACAGCTCGTCGATCTCCTTGAGGCCGAAGTTCACCCCGGCCTCGTGCGCGGCCGCGAGCAGGTGCAGGATCGTGTTGGTGGACCCGCCCATCGCGATGTCCAGCGCCATGGCGTTCTCGAACGCGTCCCGCGTGGCGATCGCCCGCGGCAGCACCGACTCGTCATCCTCGAAGTAGTAGCGCCTGGCGATCTCCGCCACCAGCGCCCCGGCCCGCTCGAACAGCTCGCGCCGGGCCGTGTGGGTCGCCAGCGTGGTCCCGTTTCCCGGCAGCGCCAGCCCCATCGCCTCGGTGAGGCAGTTCATCGAGTTCGCGGTGAACATGCCCGAGCAGGAGCCGCACGTCGGGCAGGCGTTCTCTTCGATGTCGGACAGCTCGGCGTCGGACACCGACGGGTCCGCCGAGGCGACCATCGAGTCGATCAGGTCCAGCTTGCGGACTCCCGCCGGGGCGCCGGCGCCGGCCGTCTTCGCGATGACCTTGCCGGCCTCCATCGGGCCGCCGGAGACGAACACGGTCGGGATGTTGAGCCGCATCGCGGCGATCAGCATCCCCGGGGTGATCTTGTCGCAGTTGGAGACGCAGATCAGCGCGTCGGCGCAGTGCGCGTTGACCATGTACTCGACCGAGTCCGCGATCAGCTCGCGAGACGGCAGTGAGTAGAGCATCCCGCCGTGCCCCATGGCGATGCCGTCGTCCACGGCGATGGTGTTGAACTCCCGCGGGATGGCGCCCGCGGCCCGCACCGCGTCGGCGATGACCCGGCCGACCTCGGCCAGGTGCACGTGACCGGGCACGAACTCGGTGAAGCTGTTGGCGACGGCGATGATGGGCTTGCCGAAGTCCTCGTTGGCTACCCCGGTCGCGCGCAGCAGCGCGCGCGCTCCCGCCATGTTCCGACCGTGCGTAACCGTACGTGACCTCAACGGCGGCATCGCCGAACTCCCCTCACAAAAGCTGATGAGAGACTCAGCCTACCGGGGTGTACCGGTTAGACGATGCGGCGCCGTCGGGCAGCAGCCGGGCCGCGGTGTCGTAGATCGTGCGGACTTCCTCGCGGGTGAGCAGGACCACGCCGTCTTTCCGGCGCCCGCGCCGCTTGAGGTACTTCCGCAGCGCCGACCCGGTGAAGACGTCGACGTTCCTGATCGTGGCGATGTCCCAGGGAATCTTGGGCCCGTAGACGGCCAGCGCGGGGCGGACCGGGATCTCGGCGCCCAGGGCCTGCGACAGGACCGCACTGGCCTGGGACGCTTCCCAGGCCGCGTGCTCCAGCCGTTCCTTCTGCGACTCGGGGCCGAGGTAGAGCCGCTTGCCGTTCAGGGTCCTGATCGGCAGCTTGGCGTCCCACTTCTCCGAGTCGATGGCGTAGACCCCGCTGGGCCCGACCACCAGGTGGTCGATGATCTCGGGACTGCCCGGGATATGCCGTCCCTCGACCGAGAAGTACCCCTCGCGGCGCATCCGGGCCAGCTGCTTGCTGGTGCGCCTGCGGGCGCCCGGCTGGGGGCCGTTGCGGTAGTTGGCCGCGTTGCGCGAGCGGTAGACGGTGTCGATGATGCCGGCCAGGATCGCCAGGGTGAGCGCGACCTCCCAGCTGCGGGTGAGGGCCGCGAACGCCGCCCCCACGGCCACCATGATGATGAGCCGTATACGCCAGAAGCGGACCTGGATGTCGGGCGGCAGGTCGCGCACGCTCATCCGGGGCTCGCCTTCGTCGACCGGCGTGCCGCCCCTCAGCACCCCGAGCAGCCCCGCCAGCCGGCTGGGCTGCAGTTCCCCCCCGGCCGCAGCCCCCGCCCCCGCCGCCGGCGCCGCGCTGCCCGGCGGGCGTCCCGGGGCAGGCGCGGCAGCGGGCGGTATGCTCCGCTGCGGCCGCTGCCCGGGCGGGCGCCCGTGGCTGTGCGGGGGCGGGTCGTCGGTGGCTTCCGTCGTCGCTACGCCGCCGAAGATTCCCAGCCCCTC
>DASWUW010000045.1:0-2394 GCA_036406335.1 Trebonia sp. | reverse complement strand
AGGTCGGCCTGGACTACCACGTGACCGCGGCCGGGCAGCCCGGCCAGCGCCTCGCCAGCCAGCCCGGGTGAGCCGCGGTGGTGCACCGCCACCCGGTCGCCCAGCTCGGCGAACGCCTGGGCCGCCGCCCGCCCGATGCCGCGCGACGCCCCGGTGACCAGGACCGCCCGCGCCACTACCTCTCCTCGCACAGGGCGAGCAGCTTGGTGGCCGTGGCCCAGTTCCGGGCGGTGGCGGCCAGGGCCTGCTTCTTCTGCTTAGCCGGCGGCGTGACGAGCCTGAACAGGTTCTGGGCTAGCTCGCTGCGCCCGAATCCGTCCGGCGTGTGCACGTAGAGGGCGCGCCCGGACGCCTGGACGGTGTCCCGGCTGCCCTTGGCCGCGGCGGCCCTCATGACGGCCGCGATGCGGTCGGACAGGTCCGGCGGCGGATCGGCGTTCAGGAACACCACGTGCACCAGCCGGGGGTCCGGCTCGCCGGGGTACGGGTTGGCGGCCAGCACCTGCGCCAGCTCGTCCCGGCTCAGGACCACCACCGAGGACCACAGGCCGAACCTGTCCTCGATCGCCGATTCCAGGGCCGCGGCGAGTTTCGCGTTATCCGTCTCCGCCGTGCTGAACAGCACGTTGCCGCTCTGGATGTAGGTGGCGACCTCCGTGTGCCCGAGCGAGGCTACAACCTCGCGCAGCTCCGCCATCGGAACCTTGTTCCGGCCGCCGACGTTGATGCCGCGCAGCAGTGCGACGTGTGAAGCCATAGGGTCATTCTCCCTGGTACCGCGGCTTACCGCTCTGCTCACTAGCCGAACAGAATGATCGGAATTACTCAGGTCAGTACAGTAAAGCTTTCAGGTCACTTTGGTACCGGCCCGTTAGCTGACACAATGCCATCTCGTGCGTGGTGCCCGGCGAGGCCCGTTCCGCGATCTGCCGCCGGAAGTGGCGATCCTCACCGCGGTCGCCTTCACCGTCGCACTCGGGTTCGGTATCGTCGCTCCGGTCATCCCCGCCTTCGCCCGCCAGTTTGGCGTCAGCGTGACCGCGGCGGCCAGCGTGATCAGCGTGTTCGCGCTGATGCGGGTGTTCGGGGCGCTGCCCGCGGGCCGGCTGGTGGACCGTTTCGGCGAGCCCGGGGTGATGGCCGCGGGCATCGCGGTGGTGGCCGTGAGCAGCGTCCTGGCCGGGTTCTCTGAGTCCTTCGCGGCATTGCTCGTGCTGCGCGGCAGCGGCGGGGTGGGATCCGCGATGTTCAGCATCAGCGCCCAGGCCCTGCTCCTCGGCAGCGTGCCCGGCGGTCAGCGCGGCCGGGCCAGCGGGCTGTTCAGCGGCGGCTTCCTGCTCGGCGGGATCAGCGGACCCGCGGTAGGCGGGCTGGTCGCGGCATGGTCGCTGCGCGCTCCGTTCTTCATCTACGGTTTCCTGCTCGTGGTGCCCGCGGCGCTGGCCGCCGGCGTGCTGCGCCACACGCCGGACCGGCGCCGGGAGGCCGCGAGCGCTCCGCCGGTCCGGCTGCTGACCGCCCTGGGTGACGCGGTGCGCAGCCGCACCTGGCGCGCCGCGGCCTCGGCCAACCTGGCCGACGGCTTCGCCGCGCTGGGCGTGCGCGGCGCCCTGGTACCGCTGTTCGTCCGGGAGGTCCTGCACCGGTCGGCGCTGTGGACCGGGATCGGGTTCCTGCTGTTCGCCGCGCTGAACGGCGCCGCGCTGATACCCGGCGGACGGGTGGCGGATAACATCGGCCGCCGTCCCGTCGTCATCGCGGGCTGCCTGATATCGGCCGTCGGCATGGTGATGCTCGCGCTGTGGCACGGGCCGGGGATCTTCCTGGCCGCGATGGCGGTGGCCGGCTTCGGCTCGGGCTTGCTCGACGTGGCCCCGGCCGCCATGATCGGCGACATCATCGGCCGCGGCGGCGGGACCATGGTCGCGTCCTACCAGATGGCGGGCGACGTCGGCTCGGTGACCGGGCCGGTAGCCGGGGGGCTCCTGGTCGACTCGGCTTCCTACGGCGCCGCCTTCGGCCTGGCCGCCGCGGTGCTGGGCGGTGCCGCCTTGCTGGGGCTGCTCTCACCGGAGACCCGGCCGGATGCCGGGGCCCCGCTCCCGGCCGGGCCGCCCGTCAGCGACCCGGACTCCAGGGTCCGCTGACGGCCTCATGACCGCCACCATAGAAGTGCGGGTCATCGAGGGTATAACCAGAGAAGACGTACCGAACGAGCTCCGGTCTGCCCTCGCCCAGCCGGGCAGGCCCTGGTCCGCGCCTACACGGTTCCCGAGCCGTCTTCGTCGGTCCACAGCGAGAGATGGGAAGGTTCCAGGGCCTGCTGGATCACGCGGGTCAGGTCCTCCCGGACCGATTCCAGATCCACGGTGTCCTTCAGGCGGGCGGCGTACG
>DASWUW010000044.1:0-5450 GCA_036406335.1 Trebonia sp. | reverse complement strand
GGCCTGGTGGCCGCCGAGCATAATCTTGATGTCCGGGTCGAGGCCCGCGGCGATGGCGGCGCTGACCTCGTAGGTCGGGGCAAGAAGGTTGAACCCGGCCCAGCGGGGCGCGGCCTCGTTCACCAGCCGTGCCGTGTCGGAGATGCCCAGGCCGCAGGCTTCGGCGTCCAGTACGCCGACGTTGTATCCGGAGTCGGCGGCATAGGTGGCGATGTAGGCCATGCCGAGCACAGGGAGGGTGAAGTCGTCAACGCGCGGCCGGACGGAATAGTCGCGCAGCGGAGCGTTGACAAACACGGCGTCCAGCCGCCGGGACGGGTCAGCGCCGGCGATCAGACCGTTTGGGTCAGGTGCTTGTCCGTGCATATCTGCCTCCCCAAGCAAGGGTCAGGAGGGTAAGGTTTGCCTGGTGCGGGCCGGCCACCTGCCGCCAATGGCGGTGGAAACCGGATTCATCCGCTGGCCAGGCGGCCGACGGCGCGGCGCGGGCCGCCCATGTCCGGACCGCCAGGTCGCCGTACGGGTAGGCACCGAAGTCGTTGGTCCAGTCGGCGGTCGCTGCCCCCGCTGTCCACGGTCCAACGCGCCGCACCCGCAGCAGCTCGAGCACCAGGGCGTCGGCGGTCATGGCCGCCCAGGCGCTGCCGTGCTCCAGGAAGGCGGCTGCGGCAGCACGCAGGGCCCCGCGCTTGAACGCCAGCCCCACGGCGGCGAACTGCGCGTCCCCGAGGCCCAGCACGGTTTCCGGCGACGGGAACAGCCAGCCCGTCATCGTCCCGCACCGTACCGGGGCGCCGTGAGCGGCGCACAGTGCGCGGTACTGGGCCTGCGCCTGCGCCGCGCGCACGACCTGCCGGATGATCGCGGTCCCGACGGCATCCCACAGGCTCGGGTTCCGGAACCGCGCGACCCTCCCCAGCGAGCCGAGCGCCCTAGCTAGCTCGGGTACGTCTCCCGCTGCCAACGCGGGCAGGAAGAACACGCCCGGCTCGGGGCCGGCCGCCGCGTCCTGGCAGCACCAGACCACCGAACGGCCATCGGTCCTAACCAGAGCGTGGTCACCACCCCCTGGGCGCATGGCGCGGACGAGCGCCCGGTCGTCGGTCGGTGTCCAGGCAGGGTGGTCTGTCATCACGGTGGAGTAGCTGCGCACCCTCCGATCCTCCCGCAGGAGAAGTAGGCGGCCGGTATCCATCGCGTTGGAACCTAGTGGCGGTACCGCGGTCGACGACTTGCGGCTACAGACCAAAGCTTCCTCCTCTGCGGCGGCCCGGCCCGGCGCCCGACGCTGGTACGGCGCTGAAATGAGGCCGTGAATTTACTGCATGCATCAATCCTGCCCGTAGCACGGCGGGCGGCACAGGACATGGCAGGGGTCAGCCGGCGGACATGTAGGATGCGCGAGTGATAAAGGCGGTTGTTTTCGATGTTGGCGAGACGCTTGTTGACGAGACGCGCGAGTACGGGACGTGGGCCGACTGGCTTGGGGTGCCGAGGCATGCGTTTTCTTCAGTATTCGGCGCGGTGATCGCTCTCGGAATGGATTACCGGGAGACATTCCAGTATTTCCGGCCCGGTTTCAGCCTTGCCGATGAACGGGAAAAGCGCGCGGAGGCCGGGCAGCCCGAGACATTCGGCGAAAGCGACCTGTACCCGGACGCGCGGCCGACGATGGCCGCGCTGCGGGACATGGGCGTGTGGGTCGGCGTGGCGGGCAACCAGACCGCCCGCGCGGGGGACATCCTCCGCAAGCTGGCCCTGCCGGCCGACATGATCGCCACGTCCGATGACTGGAACGCGGCCAAGCCCGACCTCGCGTTCTTCCGCGAGGTCATCAGCGCCGCCCCGTGCGACGCCGGCCAGATCGTCTACGTGGGCGACCGGCTCGACAATGACCTGCGGCCCGCGAAGGCGGCGGGCATGCGGACGGCGTTTATCCGCCGGGGGCCGTGGGGCTACATCCAGGAGCGGCACCCGGACCTGCCTGGCGCGGCGGACTGGCGCTTGACAACCCTCGCCGAGCTGCTGCCGATATTGGCCGGGGCTAACGCCGTCATCGCGTTAACTGTCGTGTTCCAGTCGTAGAGTTTTTCGTCCAGCCGGCGCACGGCGGGCAGCGAGTCCCATGGCGATAGCGATTCGCGCACGGCGCGGACGCGGGCCATTCCGGTCGCATACCAGTTCCGTGCCAGCTGATCGAGTGCCAGTTCTGCGAGACGGCAGGCTTCATCCGTGTTGTCCTCGCTTACCGCGACTGCGGCCAGGTCACCCAGGATTACCGATTTCTGCTTCGCCGCGCCCTCGGGAAGGTTATCGAGGACGTGCTGGAGCGTTTCCTTCGCCGGGCCTGGCTGGTGGTCGGCCAGAAGCGTGTTCCCCTTGAACCCGGCCAGCCTTACGTCCGAGAACCAGTCGAGCCACGCCGGCGACGGGCGGGGTTCCCCGCTGGCGAATATGCCTTCCGCGTGGCTGATGAGCTGAAGTGCCCGGCGCGTGTTGCCGAACCGCGTTTCCGCCTCGGCTTCCACGGCGTCGAGCCACGCGAGCATTTCCGGGGGCGCGGACGCGCGCCGGGCGAACTCCCGCGCGGCGCGGATCTTGTCTCGCGCCTCCTCCGCACGCCCGGGATCGCCGGAGAACGCCGGGAGGAACGCCATGTGGGCCAACACCGCCGCGCCAAGCAGGGAATCCCCGGCGTCCTGCGCGGCTTGCAACGCGATGACCAGGCTTTCCTGTGCCTGCTGCGGATCGCTGGTGTCGAAGAACTCCACGCGTGCGGCCAGGAGGCTTGACTCCGCTATCGCGGCGGCCAGCGGACGGCGCGCGGCGTCTGGCACAGACGCGATCAAGCCGACACCGAGCCGCACGTGCGTCACCACGGCGTCATGCAACTGGGCAGGCGGCACGGACCAGTACATGCGCCGGTAGGCGGACGTGACGCTCAGGTAATCGGCGGCGATGGAACCGGGAAGCGGGTCGGCGAGCGCGCGCCTGGGGAACACTGCGTGCCGGCCGGCCGCCACGCTGGCCGTGACCGCCGGGGAGGCTCCCGTCTGCTCGGGCGGCCGGACTTCCGGCACGCCGCCGGCCCATGGCGGAGTGAAGCCCAGCTCCGTGACCGGGCGGCCGAACAGCTGCTCCAGCGCTGCCTGGTGCTCGGGTTGCGGCCACGGGGGGTTGTCCGACTCCCAGCGCCGTGCCGTCCGCTCCGTGATCGAGATGCGTACGCCGATCTGCGATCCCGCGCGCGTCACTGCCTCGGCCAACTGCTGCTGTGACCGCAGTCCCAGGGCCTGGCGCGCGCTCCGCAGCCGCGTGTTCCCCGCCTCCGGTGCCGTCATGGTTTGGGTTCCTTCCAACTGCCCGTGGCGTCCATCACGATGACTTTATGCCTGGAAGCGGACATCCGAAACGGTCTGCGCCCCAGATGTCCGACCAGATAGCCGGTTAACGTCCTGTTGTATGGCCTACTTCCGGACATAAAACATTGGCATTATCGGTCTACGGACGACGACACTAGCTCGGACATGCCAGCAGAACCCTCCGCCGGGCTGAATGCCGCCCGGCCGCCACCCACCGCCGCAACCACTGGGGGCAGACCATGCAACAGCGGACAGGCACGGCAGCTGATCCTCGGCTAGCCTCCGGGGCAGATGCGGCCGCTACCGCCGTGCAGCCTGGCCAGCGACGCGTTCTGGCCAGGTCGGCGATCCTGACCCTGGGTCCGATCGGCACTTCACCGCGAACCGCCCGCGTGTCCGCGATAGCCCAGCTGTCACAGTGGGGACGCAGGCACTTGGCCGACGATACGGCCGCGATCGTCGCCGAGCTGGTGGCCAACGCCGTCGCCGCCTCGGTGCCGTCGGGTACCCCGGTCGGGCTCGGCATGATTCTCACGGACTCGTCGGTCGTAGTAGAGGTCTTCGACCGAGCGCCAGGCGAGCCGGCACCGGGCACGGCGACGCCCGAGGCCGAGTCTGGCCGCGGCCTGCACATGGTGGCGGCCCTGTCGCGCCAGTGGGGCTGGACGCTGCTGCGCGGCTCCAAGGTGGTGTGGGCCGAGGTCGCGGCGTGAACGAACGGAAGCAAGCGAACCAGGTCCACCTGATCACCGAGGGCATGGACGCCCTGCGCAGTGCCATCGGGTTCGTCGCCGACACCGATACGCTGCTCACGATGTGCGCGAGCATCGACTAGCCGTACTCAGTCTGATGACCTGCGCGACCTGACGGGAACCCGGCATCACTCCGGTTCCCCTTGGATACGACGTGAGGAGCCCGAACAGCGCATCGCGTGGGATGACCTGCCCGGGCTACTAAAGCATGCGATCGAGGTCCGCACCGGCCCCATCACGGGCGTCCGCATCGCGAGCGCAGGGCAGAACTCGCCGCTGGCTGCGATCATCGACGCCCGCAACGGCAAGGTGTTCGCCAAGGGCCTGCCATCAGCCCACCGCCGGGTCATCACCCAGGCCCGCGAGGCCACGGTCGCCCCGCTCGTCCGAGACATTTCCCCGGCTTTGCTGTGGCACTTCGACGAGGCCGGATGGAACGTCCTGGGTTACGAGTACGCGCCCGGCCGCCACGCCGACTACTCCCCGGGATCACCTGACCTCGACCGGCTGGTGCAGCTCATGAACGCGCTCAGCGCGATCAAGGTTCCCGATGATCCCGGGCCGCTCAAGCGAGCCGAGGACCGCTGGAAATCCTACCTTGATGCCCCGGTCACGGCCGCGACCTTCGCCGGTCCGGTACTGACCCACTCAGACTGGACGCCGGACAACGTGCTGGTATCGCAGCACCGCGCCTGGCTGATCGACTGGGCCTGGCCCACCCTCGGCGCCGCCTGGATCGACCGGGCCTGCTGGGTGCTGCGCCTCATGGCCTCCGGCGGCCACACCGCGCACGAGGCCGAACGGCAAGCGTCCCGACTCCCTGCGTTCCAGGCCGCCGACCCGGAGCACATCGACCTGTTCGCCGAAGCCAACGTCCGGGTCTGGGACGAGATCGCGCAGTCGAGCACGAGCGACTGGACGGTCAAGATGGCACAAGCCGCGAAATCATGGACTGCCTATCGCCAGGCTCACTTAGCCCAGCAGGTGACGCACCTCGGTCATTGCACCGGCCCGACTGTCGGCGAGCAGGCCCGCAGGTGGTTACGGCTGATGCGTGCCGAGCGGTCAGGTAGATCCCCCTTGCGCACCAGTTGGTATTCCAGGTCGTCAGCTAATCCGTACTCCATTCCGTACTCCGCTTACACCGGTAAGACTTGACCGCCAAGAATGCGCAGGACCAGGCGGAAATAAACCTTCCGGTGGACTCCCAGACTTTATATACATGCAGAGCTCGTAAAACAATTATGGCTGGCGCGGCGGAGATGCATGCTGACGTATAAATCCCATGGTCTCCTTCTCGGGACAAGGAGTCGGACATCGGCACGGTCTGGCTCCT
>DASWUW010000043.1:0-9587 GCA_036406335.1 Trebonia sp. | reverse complement strand
AGCGTCGCCGTGAGGGGACAACGCCAGGTCAAATTCTCGCCGCGTCCCGGCCAGGTACTGCCCGAGCTGGGTGACGGCGTCGGTGAAGCCGCGGTCGGACAACGGCCCGAACGTGGCTTTGTCCGGCAGGTACCAGTGATGCGGGAAGTACAGGCCCCGCAGCCCCTCATCGTCGCGGACGAGCGTCAGCGCGCCGAGCGCCGATGGCACCGGGGTATGCCGGGTGTTTAGCGTGAACTGCCCGTCGGCAGACATGGCCGGTTCCTTTCCCTGGAGTGTTCTTGATGCGTAGACGCGGCGGGGGGCCGGAACGTGAGGTGTAAGCCGCGGCATCCTGCGAGGGATTTGTGCCGGCCGCAGCCGTCCGGCTGGAACTGCTCGGCGGAACCTCCTCACGTTTCGCCGGCCCGTGGCGTCTACCCGCCGAGACGCTCCGGACGGAGCGGACGACGCAAGCATGAAGGGATCACTCATGTCGGCAGAGGACAACAAGGCAGTGGTTGGCCGCTGGTTCACCGAGTTCTGGGGACCGGAGTTCAACCCGGACGTTATCGACGAGATCGCCGCCCCGAACATCCGCTTCGAGTACTCGCTGCACGCCCCGCTGCGAGGCCGCGACCAGGTGCGCGAGTTCGCGGCTAAGTTCCGCGCGGCCTTCCCGGACCTGGCGTTCGGCAGCACCGCGGACCTGATCGCCGAGGGTGACTACGTCGTTGGCCAGTGGATCGGCGGCGGGAAGCACGCCGGCGACCCGATGACCGACCTGCCGCTGGGCGGTCTGCCCAAGGCCAACACCGGCAAGACGATGCGGTTCACCGGCACCACCATCCTGAAGGTCGAGAACGGCCTCATCACTGAAGAGGTCGGCCTCGACGACGGCGTTTCCGTGCTGCGCCAGCCCGGGCTCATCGCCGAGGGCTGATGACCGGGACGCCCTGGGTGTCCCTGCTCCCGGCGGGTTCCCGGACCGGGCACCCGCCGGGGGCTACGGTCAGACGGACCAGATCCGGCTTTTTCCCGGAACCACCTCACGTACCAGCTTGGCCCAGCGTCTACAGGTGTGAAGATGAAGCCGACATTCGAAGCGGTAGTCGCCGACCACGGTCCGACGGTGCTGCGGATATGCCTCGCCGTGCTCGGCCCGATCGATGCCGACGACGCGTGGTCGGAGACATTCTTGTCAGCCCTGAAGGCCTACCCGGACCTGCCGGCTGACGCCAACGTCGAGGCGTGGCTGGTGACGATCGCGCACCGCAAGGCCCTCGACGTCACCCGCGCCGCAGCGCGCCGTGCGGTGCCCGTCGAGCAGCTCCCCGAGTCCGCGACGACACCGGGAGCAGACGTCCGCGATCTCGACCTGATTTCCGCGATGGCTCGCCTGACGCCCCGGCAGCAGCAGGCAGTCGCTTATCACTACCTAGCCGGACTGCCTTACGCCGAAGTAGCGGCGATCGTCGGCGGCACCGCCGGCGCGGCCCGCCGGGCGGGCGCCGACGGCATCGCCGCCCTGCGGCGAAGCTACCCGATGACCGCCGAGCCGGGATGCGGTGAGCCTCGCGCCCCTCATCCCGGCAGCCCTCTTTCTGTCCGGACAGGAGATTCACCATGACCGTCCCCGACGAGGCCCGTGACCTGGCCCGCGCCCTGAAGCAGGGCCTGCCGGCGGCACCCGAGCGCCTCGCGGCGCTGCACGCGCGGCTGCGCGCCGCCGCCGCCGCCGAAGGCGTCCTCGACGTGGCCTACCGCACCCTGGACACCCCGGTCGGGACCCTGCTGCTAGCGGCAACCGAACGCGGGCTCGTCCGCGTCGCTTACGCCAGCGAGAACCATGATGCCGTGCTCCAGGCCCTCGCCGACCGCATCAGCCCCCGCATCCTGAGAGAGCCGGCCCGCTTGGACAAGGCGGCCGCGGAACTCGACGAGTACTTCGCCGGGCGACGGCACTCCTTCGACGTGCCGCTGGACTGGCAGCTGTCGGCCGGGTTCCGCTCGACCGTCCTTCACCACCTGGCCACCGACCTGGCCTACGGGCGGACCGCAAGCTACAGCACCGTCGCCCGGCTCGTCGGCAACCCCGGGGCCGTCCGGGCCGTGGGCACCGCCTGCGCCACCAACCCGCTGCCGGTCGTCGTACCGTGCCACCGCGTCGTCCGCGCGGACGGGTCGATGGGCGGCTACCTCGGCGGCCCGGACGCCAAACGCACCCTGCTCACCCTGGAGACAGCAGCATGACCGCCACGACTGGTGGACGAAACTCGGCCGCGAAGCCCCCTGGCCTGACACCCTCGACGAGTGGCTGGGCAGGTGCCACGCCGCCGGTCAGGTCAAGCCGACCCCGATCCTGCTCAAGTACGGCGAGGGTGACTGGAACGCGCTGCACCAGGACCTTTACGGGGAGCTCGTCTTCCCGCTGCAGGTCGTCATCAACCTCAGCAACCCCGGCGTCGACCACGCCGGCGGGGAGTTCCTCCTCTACGAGCAGCGCCCCCGAGCCCAGTCACGGGCCACCGCCACGCTCATCCCGCACGGCCACGGCCTGGTCTTCACGACCCGTGACCGACCGGTCCGCTCCGCGCGCGGATGGTCGGCCGGCCCGGTCCGGCACGGGGTGTCGGTCATCCGCTCCGGTCAGCGGTTCACCCTGGGGCTCGTCTTTCACGACGCCGCCTGACCGACGGGGCGCGCCCGGACGTGACGTCCGGACATGAACCCCGCGGCCTTCCGTGGTCGTTCCGCGCGTCTGGGCTGCGAGCCCGGTCCCAGCATGCATCTGGACAGGCGAGGGCCGCCCAGCAGTCCCCGGCGCTCCGGGCGACGCCCAGCCCAGTCCTGACAGCGAACCTCGCATACCGCGGTCGGTACCGCCTGCTCGACTAACCCGCTGCCCGTGGTGGTCCCGTGCCACCGCGTCGTGCGCGCCGACGGTTCGGCTAGCGGCTACCTGGGCGGACCGACCGTGCGCCTTCTGCCTGCCCGACGCCTACCGCAAATGGAAGCACGCACAGGAATACAGAACGGAAGCTAAATGACCACCACGCCCCTGCTCCCAGTCAGTCTCACGCGCCCGGCGCCCCCCGTTGCCACGGAGCCGGAGGCGACGAAGGCAGAACTCGATTGCCTACTGCAGCTCGCACTGCGGCGGAACGCCTGCACCGTCGCCATCGGCCGGGGCCGGTCTCCGGCGGCTGCCAGGGCGGCTGAGTTTTCCAGCCGCTGGGAGGCTGCCGGGCGGACCGTCGCTGGCACGGTCACCTGGCCCGAGGAAGCGGGCGTCCTGGCTGCGCCAGGCCACCCGGTTCGCTCTGGCCGAGCCAGACCCGTGGATCATGACCGGGCCGCCGGCTGGGTGGTCCCAGATGACCCGTCGGCTGCTGTGGTCAACCCCGTGGCAGCCGGAGCGCACCGTCGCCTTCGCCAGCATCGCCACGGGGAGGGCGATCGGCCTCGTGGGCGCGGTCAACCTGGACGGCCTGGCCGGCGCCACCGCGGACGGCGGCACGTGGGCAGTCCACGAGGGAACCAACCAGATCCAGCGCATGGTCGTAGCCCGGCAGCTGCTCAAGGGCTGAAATTAGGTCGCTGGCCTGCTGGTTCTCGAATTGTCCGCTCGTGCAACGGGGCCGCCCGGCTCCGCGTCGGACGCCCGTTCGCGTGTCCGGTTTACCCGATTGGTGCCGGCTATTTCCTGTCGTTTCCGGGCCCAGTGCTGAATTGGTACTGGTACTCGCGCACTATAGGTCTAGACCAATTTAGCCTAGTGGCCGAAGTCTGCTTCCCTCAGGCAGCCGACTCGCCCGGAGTGGAGAGCCGTCTCGCGGGGCCGCATAATCTGGAACCAGCGGCACCTGATAATCGTGCTACGCGAGTCTGAGGACTTCTACGACACCCACCGGCCTCACCGAAGCCTGAAACAGGCAGCGCCTCTGCGCCCGCTGCCTGGGTACGCGGTCGGCCTGCGACCGTAGTGGAGCTGGCCCCCGCCCGGCGGGTGCCGTGCGGGGGCCAGCCGGATGTAGCCCGCACCGGCTTGGGCTGTCCCGTTAGCCCGCCTCGTAGGCGGGCGCGCAGGCGAAGTCCTGTGCGAGGTCGGTGCTGCCGTGGCCGTCATAGCGGGCCACGCGGGGGTAGGCACACAGCGGCCGGGACAGGGTGACCACGCCGGTGGCCGAGTCGGTCAGCGCGGCCGGGACGGACTGTGGCGCCTGGCCGCGTTCCACCCACTTGACCACGGCGGCCAGCGGGTTCGCTGGTGCTGGCCCGGCCGCGTCGGCGCAATGCTGGGCGCCGGGGGCCAGGAATAGCCGGGCGAACGAATCCGTCTTCGCCGCGCCCATCGCGTGCTGCACGCGCTGGTAGTACTGGATGGTGCCGTGCGGGGGGATCAGCCCGTCGGCGAGCCCGTGCCAGATGAGGATTTTCCCCCCGTGCGCATGGAAGGCGGTCAGGTCCGGGTTGTCAGTCGCGAGGGTGGTGGAGAATTCCCGTACCGACTGCGCGAACAGCTGGTCGAACTGGGCGTAGGTGAGGGTTTTCCAGTTCCAGTCCGGGTTCTTCTGCAGCCATGTGCCCAGCCAGCTCAACGGGATAGAGAACGGCTGGGGGGTGGTGACCCCGTGCGTGGTGGCGGTGACCGCGACGTAGTCCAGCGAGGCGCCGCGCTCCAGGCCGTGCCACAGGGGCCGGCCGCTCGTGGTTTCCGGGCCCTGCCAGATCTTGTTCATGACGGCCGCGTCGGTAGCAGTGATGGTGCCGCACGGAGTCTTGAAGCCGATCAGGTGGTCGGCGTTCCAGCGGCAGTCCGCCGGGTCGCTGATGATGCCGTCGGTGACGCCATCGCGGGCGTCGCAGGCTTTCACCGCCGACTCGGTGAACGCGTTTTCCTTGCAGGTCGGCAGGGCGTCATGCATCCGGCTCATGACCAGGGCGGGCCAGAGGGCGGCCGGAACCCAGCTCGGCCAGTTAATCGCCGGCGAGCCCGCGACGATGCCGTTGTAGTCCGCCGGGTACCGTTGCGCCTCCATCAGGGCTTCCCGGCCGCCTGTGGAGCACCCGTCGAAGTAGGAGTAGCGCAGCTTGCCCCGATAGTAGGCTTGGGTGACTGCCTTTCCGGCGACGGTCATGTCGTGGATCCCGGCGGAGGCCCAGTCCGTGATCAGCGGCCGGTTGAGCTTGCCGTCCGGCTTCAGCCCCCAGGTGCCGGTATAGGCGTCGGTTACCGGGACCCCGCAGTCCGTGGACGCTGACGCGTAGCCGCCCGTGACGGTCTCCTTGAGGGAGGGGCTGACCAGCCCGGCTATTGGGGCATAGAAAATGCCGCAGGAGAAGCCGCCACCGCCGATGCCCTGGAATCGCCCATTCCATTTCGCAGGCAGCCAGACGGCGATGTGCATGGAGTTACCGGCCGCGTCGGTCTGCGCCAAGGCCACGGCACAGAAGCTGGGCAGCTCGGTGATCGGGGTGGCCGTCCCGGGCGGGGTGTACCTTCCGGTGGTGTCCAGGACAGCCGAATCCACCGCCACGTGGGCCAGGTGCAGCGCAGATGTCAGGTAACCGGTGCTGCACCGGGACATTGAAGAGCCAGGCCCGGCGGCCGGCTGAGCGGCGCTGGCCCCGACGGCAGGCACCATGGTCGCGGCGAGCACGGCCGCGGGCAATGCCATGAGAGCCAGGCGGCCAAGCCAGGTCATCCGGCGAGCCCGGCGGCCCAGGCCGCGGATCGGGTTAGACATTACGCACTCCTTTTACTGACTACTTCTCATGGACAGGCACTCGCGCTGGCGTCAGCTGGCACCAAGGCGCGAGTCGGCGAACATCTCAGCCAGGACGAGCTCGCGCTACCGGCAACGCGGTGGTCTGTGCAACTGGCGCAGGGACTCGGCAATCCCGGCGCGGAGCTGCCTGGCGTCACCCAAGCACGCGACGGCGGGACCGATGTGACCGCTTGCGCCGGTGGCAAATACACGCCGGAAGCGTTTTCTGTCCCAGCCGTGAGCTGAGACGTACTCAGAGCTGAGAGCCACCTCCGTCCACGGGGAATTCGGCGCCGGTGGTGTAGGTAGCGTCGAAGGCGAGGAATGCGATTGCTTTGGCAACTTCGCGGGGGTCTCCGACACGCTGCATAGGGTTATCCGCGGCCATCTGCGCCTTGAGCTGCTCGGCGGCCTCCGCCGGCATCGCTTTCGCCAGGGCGCCGGTGTCGATGGCCCCGGGGCTAACCGCGTTGACGCGAATCTTCCGCGGCAGCAGCTCGCGGGCGAGGCTGCGGGTCATGGAGCGCAGCGCTGCTTTACTGGCAGCGTAAGCGCTGAGCATGGGGATGCCCAGCACGTTCGCGACCGAGGTGGTCAGGACCACGCCGCTGCCCGCGCTCAGCAGCGGGATGAGCTTCTGGACGGTGAAGTACGGGCCCCTGGCGTTCACCGTGAAAAGCTTGTCGAATAGCTCCTCGGACGTGGACTCGAAGGGCGCGAAGCCGTTAATGCCGGCGTTCACCAGCAGGGCGTCGAGCGTACCGAACTCGGCCTTGGCCCGGTCGGCCAGCGCATCGATGTCGGGCAGCGACGCTGCGTCGCTTTGCACGGCGATCGCGTTGTCGCCGAGTTGCGCGCGAGCCGAGCCGAGCGTGGCCTGGGTACGCCCAGTGATCAGGACGCGCGCTCCCTCGTCCACCAGCAGCTTCGCCGTCGTGAGACCGAACCCGCTGCTCGCTCCCGTGATCACGACATTCTTGCCGTCGTACTTGCCCATATTGGATGTCCTCATTTTCTTTTCGGCTGGATTGGACCGGTCCTCGACCCGAGATCTCGCTCGAGCGCGGCTACGTAAACGAAAGGCAGGAGATGCTGATGTCGATTCGCGCGGCGGGGGCTTATCCAGTCTTCTTTCCTGGATCGCGGCGGCCGGCCGGATGCGAGCCGCAGCTGAGAGGAGAACGAGGCGGAGCGGGCTGAGCGAGCGCGTCGTTACCGCGGTCACGGCCGGGCTGCCGGGAAGAAGTCACCGTGACTGAGGTCGTCGAGCAGCCCGGCATGGGATGGTTCCCAGTGGAGAAGTTCACGGGTCAGCTCGCTCGCCGCGGGCGCATCGGCCCCGGCCAGGCTTCCGATCCAGCCGAAGTGCCCGCTGGCCCGGCTGGCGGCTATCTCGCGCACGGGGAGACCGAGGCGGGTGCCGATGACCTCGGCGATGGCGCAAAACGGGATCCCGGTCTCGCCGACGCCGTGCAGGACCGAGCCGGCCGGTGCTGACTCGAGGGCCGACCTGAACAAGGTGGCGGCGTCGAGCCGGTGGACCGCCGGCCAGCGCTGCGAACCGTCGCCGACGTAACCGGATGTGCCCGTCCGCTGCGCGGCGCCGATCAGCGCACCGACGAACCCGCGCCGGACCCGGTCGTGCACGCAAGGGGCGAGACGAACGACCGACGCCCGTACCCCGCGCCCGGACAGCGACAGCGCTGCCCGCTCACCGGCGGCGCGCAGGGCCGCCGGCGCCGATGGGCTAGGCTCGCCGGCTTCCGTCCCCAGCCGGCCAGTCTGGAGGACCAGGGTGCCGGAAGTGACCACCAGCGGCCGGTCAGAGCCGGCGAGCGCTTCGCCCATGGCCTCGATCGCCCGTTGATCACTGGCCGCGGCCTCGTCGGCGGGCGATCCGTGGCGGTACGCCAGGTGGATGACGCCGTCTGCATCCCCCGCTGCCTCGGCGAGCTTGTCGAGGTCGGCCAGCTTTGCGTCATAGGCAGCCGCGCCGAGTTCGGCCAGCCGGCGAGCCGAGTCCTGCGAGCGTGCAAGCCCCAGAACCTGGTGACCTGCCCCGATCAGGTCGGCGACGACAGCCGACCCGATGAAGCCGGATGCTCCCGTAACGAATACGCGCATGGTCAACCTCCGTCAGTGCGTGTCCGTGTACTTCCATGCATGCGTTCCAGAATTAATCACCCTGACCCTACGACTTCTTGAACGTAGGGTCAAGAAGTCGTAGGATGGTGATCATGACACGTACCGGACGTCCTCGCGGGTTCGACGAGGAGGAGGTGCTGGCCCAGGCCCGCGACTTGTTCTGGTCGCGCGGGTACGGTGCGACATCGGTTCAGGATCTGGTCGATGCCCTGGCGCTGCAGCGAGGAAGCCTGTACGGCGCGTTCGGCGACAAGCGCGCCCTCTACCTCAAGGCCGTCGCGCTGTACGTCCGCGAGAACCGCCGGCAACTCGAGGCGATACTCGAAGCCGGTCCGGTGCTTCCCGCGCTTCGCCGGATGCTGGCCGAGCCCGCCACGCTGACCGGAGCCGGCGACCATGAGTCGTCACGGGGCTGCCTTGTCGGCAACACCACCGCCGAGCTCGTTCCCGGCGACGACGAGGCGCGCGCACTGGTCGCCGCCGCCTACGACGGGTTCATCGACGTCGTCGCCACCGCCCTGGGTCGCGCTCAGCAAAGCGGCGAGGTCACGACAAGTGCGACCCCGCAGGCGCAGGCGCAGCTGCTGTTGCTGCTATTCCAGGGCTCTGCGCTGATCGGGCGCGTCGACCCCGGCAGCCGTGACCGCTTCATCGCCGGTATCGACGCGGCCCTGGAAGCACTACGTGTGCACCCAAGACCCGAAATCTAGTCAGGGCCCAGATCGGCGTTCCCCAGGTTTGGCAATTCGATGGTGTCCGAGGGGACTGGCGCTAATTCGATGCCTCTGATGCGGAGAAGCAGCGACAGGGGCGCGGACGGCGGCGGTCCCGCGCATTCGCTGCCGGGCCCGGGATCACCCGGGTGATCGGCCTTCTCGACGCCGCGGTTCAGTTCGCGCGAATTGATCTGCGGGGGACGGGCGAGCTCGCGTCAAGCTGGCCCACGGGCCTTACCCGGAGGGAGCCTAACTGGAGTGAGACGTGCGCCTGGGGCGGTCGCGCCTGACAATGGGCCATGATCTGGGCCGGCGGTCGTAACCAGCAGCTGGGCAAGCTGATCGCCAAGGTTTCGAGGCAGCCGGGCCGGTGCCACGCGATGACCGCGCGGTCATCGCCGGGGGCCCGCCGGGTGCGGACAAGGCGGCCGCCCTGGGGCAGCGGGGCATCGGCCGGTCGCAGTTTCTTACCGTCAGCTTCTTACCGTCAGCGTCGGTAGCGTGGACGTGACGCTGGCCTCCCGGCCGTCCGCCGAGTCCTGGACGTTACCTCCTGCGGTTTGCGGACTACTCGGTTACCGCGGTATACGCCAGCTCGCCCCCTGCCGGCCGGGACGCGGTACGGTGGTCGCCCCCTGCGCCGGACGCGATTGAGCCCTGGCCGGGCGGGCCGCCGCGGCGGCCGGGACAGCATTCGCTGGTCCTCCGGCGCCGAGCCGGCCAGCGCGACGGCAGGCCAGGCCCGGCGGGGCGGACTGCCGGGCGGGTCCGTGGCCGCCATGATCGACGCCTACCGGCGCGGCCAGCTGGGCCTGGACGGACTGGCCTGGAGTTCCGGACCCGCTAGGGGGGCTGCGGAGGGGGCTTGACGATGGCGGTTGGGGTGGGCGTGCATTTCCGTGCCCCCGGTCCGGTACCAGCCGGCCTCGGGGAGATGGAAAGGCGGTGCGCTGCTGACTGGTGCGGCGGTTTCGGG
>DASWUW010000042.1:0-5995 GCA_036406335.1 Trebonia sp. | reverse complement strand
TTCTCCTGGCTAGCGTTTTCTGCCCAGCAGGAAGGCCACTAGTCCGGCGATCAGCAGGCCGACCGCGCCCGCGGCCAGCTGCACCGGCCGCCGTTTGGCGGCGGTGGCACTGGTCGCGGCGGCCCGGCGGGCCGGCTCAGGGGCCGCGCCCGCGGCGGTGACCGCCCGCTGGCGGGCTGCCCCGGCGGTCTTTACCGCCTGCTCGCGGGCCCGTACGGTCCCGGCCGCGGCCTGGTTCCGGATCCGCGCGAACCTCCCCAGGACGTCCCCCTTGACCTGGGTGACGCGGGCCTTGGCCTGACTCTTCACGTCGAGCTTGGCGACCAGCTCTTCGACCGCGTCCCCTAGGCGTTCCCGGGTCGCGGTGATCTCTTCTTCCAGCTGCTGCACGTCATCCGGGACAGACTTGGCCGGAACCTCGCTGGCGCTCATCGGTGCGCTCTCTCCTTGATCTCGGCAACGTCGGACTTGACGCTGCTGACTGTCTCCTCGGGTACTGCCGGCCCGGCCCGGCCCAGCCGGGACTTGCCCATCAGGGCGGCGATTCCGGCTACGGCGAACAGCGCCAGCCCGACGGCCAGCGCCGCCAGCCAGGCCGGGATAACCAGGCTGAGCGCGATGATCGCGCAGGCGACCAGGCAGCCGAGCCCGAACAGGGCGACCAGCCCGGCCCCGCCGAACAGGCCGACGCCCAGTCCGGCCTGCTTGCCCTTGCGGGTCATTTCGAGCTGAGCGAGCTTGAGCTCGTCGCGAATGAGCAGCGACGCCTGCTCGGTCACCTGCTTAACCAAGTCTGCGGCGGAGCGCTCGCCGGCCACGGGCTCGCCCGCGGCGTTAACTGTCTGCGTCATGGGCCGTCCTTTCCCTTTACCGGTACTCCGGTGGAAGCCGCTGTCTACCCGCCTTCCGCCGTTCGTAACTCCGTAGCCGCGGGAAGGGACGGATTAGCGAGGCGGGCGACGGTCGCGCACGATCCGGCGTCGTCGCGGAATAGCTTTCGGGACCGGGGGTAGCAGCCTTTAGTGACTATCAGACCTGATGACGAGGGGAGCGCCCGATGAGCGCAATGGACCCGCTGCGCAACGTCGTGGGCGCGGTGGACCGCTGGCAGCGGCACACCCCCGTGGCGGCCGTGCCGTATGCCGTCGTAAAGAAGTTCGGCAACGACAAGGCCAACCTGGTGACCGTCGCGCTGGCCTGGTACGGGTTCACCGCGATCTTCCCGCTGCTGCTGGTCGTGACGACGGTGTTCGGGAAGATCGGCGCCAGGTCCCTCGGCACCGGCCTGCTGAAGACACTGCACCAGTTCCCCGTCATCGGCACCAGCTTCAACCCGGCGAACCCGAGCGAGCTCCACGGCAGCACCCTCGGGCTGGTCATCGGCCTGGTCGGCCTGCTCTACGGCGCACAGGGCGTGACCCAGACCGCGCAGCTGGCGATGGCCACGGTGTGGGACATCCCGCAGCACGAACGCACCGGCTTCCTGCCCCGGCTTGGCCGCAGCATCGCCGGCCTGGTCACGATCGGCGGCGCGTTCCTGATCAATGCGCTGGTCACCACCTACGCCAGCGCCGGCACGAGCAACTACGGGATCCGCATTCCGGTGCTACTCGGCCTGGTGCTCGTCAACATCGGTCTGTACTTCGCCACCTTCACGCTGCTGACCGCCAAGGCGATCGGGCCGCGCGGCCTGATCCCCGGCGCGATCGCCGGCGGGATCATCTTCACCGCGCTGATCACCGTCGGCACCGGGCTGCTGACCCATCAGCTGAAGCACGCGGACGCGACCTACGGCGCGTTCGGCTCGGTCATCGGCATCGTGGCCTTCCTCCTGCTGCTGTCCAAGCTCAGCCTGTACGCGGCCGAGCTGAACCCGGTGCTGTCCCGGAAGCTCTACCCCCGGTCGCTCCCCCTGGCCGAGGAGCCGACCGAGGCCGACCTGCGGGTATTTTCGTCCGAGGTGTACCAGGAGCAGCAGCGCAAAGACCAGGCGATCGGCGTCGGCTTCGGCGACGACGCGGCCGAGGAGGCCGCGTCGGACGCCCTCAAGCGGGCCCCGCGTGAGGAGCCCGGCGAAGAGGCGGATGAGGCGGCTGACGACCAGCCGTCTGGCTCCGGGCGTTTGGCCGATCGCCAGCGGGTAGACGCGGACCAGGCCCGGAGTACTGCTCCGGGCCTGGTCAGGCCACGCGAGAGAGGAAGCGGATGCCTACACCGCAGATCAAAGACGAGAAGCTGTACCAGGCGCTGCGCCGCGAGGGGAACAGCGAAGAGAAGTCGGCCCGGATCGCTAACGCGGCCGCCGCCAGCTCACGCAAGACGGTCGGTGAGCGCGGCGGGCACAGCCCGTCCTACGACGGCTGGACCAAGAAAGACCTGGAGCAGCGGGCCCGCGAGATCGGGATCAAAGGCCGTTCCGTCATGAGCAAGGCGCAGCTGATCAGCGCGCTCCGCGACCATTAACACGCGGCAGGCGGCTGCGGCAGCCGCAGCCAAGGACGAGCAGTCGGTAGAAGAACTGCTGCACGCCGACCTCACCGGCCCGGGTCTGCGCCGTCGCCGGAGCGGGCGCGGCTTCCGCTACCTCACGGCCGACGGCGCCTCGCTCAAGGACGCGCGGGAGCTCGCCCGGATCAAGGCGCTGGTGATCCCGCCAGCCTGGGAGGACGTGTGGATCGCCCCGCAGGAGCGCAGTCACATCCAGGCGGTCGGCACCGACGCGGCGGGGCGCCGTCAGTACGTATACCACCACCAGTGGCGGCAGCAGCGCGACCAGGAGAAGTTCGACCGGGTGATGGAATTCGGCCGGGTGCTGCCGCTCGTGCGGGAAGTGGTGGAGCGGCACCTGCAGGGCCACGGACTCACCCGGGACCGGGTGCTTGCCACCGCGGTCCGGCTGATCGACCTGGGCTTCTTCCGCTCGGGGGCGGACGAGTACGCGGCCGAGAACGGCACCTACGGGATGGCCACCATCCACCGCGAGCACGTGACCTGCGGGAAGCACGAGCTGACGTTTGAGTACATCGGCAAGCACGGCAAGCACCGGGAGCAGGCGGTGGCCGACGAGACGGTGGTCGAGGTGGTGCGCAGCCTGAAGCGGCGCCGGTTCGCCCGGGAATGCGCCGACCTCCTCGTCTACCGCAGCGGGACGCGCTGGCATAACGTCAGCGCGGCCGACATCAACGATTACCTGCGGGAAGTGGCGGGCGGCGATTTCACCGCCAAGGACTTCCGCACCTGGCATGCGACCGTGCTGGCCGCGGTCGGGCTGGCGGTTTCGGTGTCGGTCGTGGAGGACTCGGAAACGGCCCGCAAGCGGGCCATCAGCCGCGTCGTGCAGGAAGTGTCGGGCTACCTGGGGAACACTCCGGCGGTGGCCCGGGCCTCCTATATCGACCCGCGCGTCATCGAGCTCTACGAGGACGGCGTGTCGATCGCGCCGATCCTGGCCGACCTGGGCAAGGACCAGGAATTCGGCGACGTCGCGACCAAAGGGACGGCCGAGAAGGCGGTGCTGAAGCTGATCGGCTTCCCGCGGAAGGTGCCGGCCAAGGCGCACAGCTGACGGCTGACGCGGGCGGGTCCGTGGATCACGGTCCGACTGCTTGCGCCCGCGAACGCAGCTTGGTTAACAGTGTATAGTTACACTGTTAGTTAAACGTGGGCGACATCCCCGTAAGAATCCCAGCTGCAGGAGAACCTATGAGTGCCCAACCCGTAACAACCACCGAGGTCGTGCTTCCGGGTGTCGTGGAGCCGGACGGCCTGCAGATACGCCACCGGGAACTCCCCGCCGCCGGCCAGGCCCTGGTCACGGTCCAGGCCAGCGGCGTGTCAATGGCCGAGCAGGCTATGCGCCGCGGGCGCTATCCGGGCCAGCCCAAGTTCCCGTTCGTCCCCGGCTACGACCTCGTCGGCACGGTCACCGCCACCGGACCGGGCGCTGACCCGTCGCTAGCCGGGCAGCGGGTCGCGGCGCTGACCAAGACCGGCGGCTGGGCCAGCCATGTGCTGCTGCCGGCGGCCGACCTGGTCCCCGTCCCCGCTGACCTCGACCCGGCCGAGGCCGAAACCGTGGTCGTCAACGGCGTCACCGCCTGGCAGATGCTGCACCGCAAGGCGCACATCCAGTCCGGCCAGACCATCCTGGTGCACGGCGCCAGCGGCGGCGTCGGCACTACCTTGGTGCAGCTCGCCCGCCACGCCGGCGCCCGGGTTATCGGCACCGCGTCACCCCGCCATCACGACGCGGTCCGCGCGCTGGGCGCCACGCCGGTCGACTACGCCTCCCCTGACCTCGCCGCACAGGTCCGGGCACTCGCGCCAGGTGGTGTCGACGCCGCTTTCGACCACATCGGCGGAGACAGCCTGACCCGCTCCTGGCAGCTGCTGGCCCCCGGCGGCACCCTGGTCAGTTACTCCATCACCGCCCGGGTCGCCGGCTCCAAAGCGGTCTTGCCGGCGTTCTTCGCCACCCTGGCGCAGCTGCTCTGGTGGAACGCCGCGCCCAATGGCAAGAAGGCCTCGTTCTACGATGTGTGGTCCGGGCACCGGCTGCACCCCGCCGCCTTCCGCGCCCGTACCCGCACCGACATGACCTCGGTCTTGGACCTGCTCCAGGCCGGCGTCATCACCGCCCAGGTCGCCGCCCGCCTGCCCCTGGCTCAAGTCCGCGAGGCCATGACGCTGGCCGAGTCCCGCACCGTCACCGGCAAGGTCGTGGTCATCCCGTGAGCACACGAACCACCGGCCAGCCGGCAGGCCCCGCGCCGGGCACCGCAGAACAGGCACGAGAACGCAACCGCCGGGGTCACGGCGCCGAACTGCGCGCCGACATCCTCATCGCCGCCCGCGCCCTGCTGGATGAGACCGGCAACGCCGAGGACGTCACCCTGCGAGCGGTGGCCCGGCGGGTAGGCATCACCGCGCCATCCATCTACGCTCACTTTCCCGGCCGCCAAGCCTTGCTGCTAGCGCTGGTCCAGGACTCCTTCGAAGAACTGCGAGACCAGCTCCAGGCCGCGGCCGACGGCACCAGCAGCCCCGCCAGCCACGGTGACCCAGCGGAACGCCTGCACGCGGTGTGCACTGCCTACCTGGACTTCGCAGCCACCCGGCCGCAGCACTACCGCCTCATGTTCGGCGGGCTATGGATCGCGGCCGAGGCCATCAGCTCCTCCGCCGCCAGCCGCGACCAAGTCGCCGCGCTCGGCCAGGACGCCCTCGCTGTGTTCATCAGCAGCATGCAGGCCTGCGTCGCCGCCGGCCGCTCGGCCAGCACTAACCCGCACGCAGACGCCATCGCACTCTGGCTCGGGCTGCACGGCCTAGCCCACCAGCGCGCGGTCACCGTCGCCTTCCCCTGGCCCGCTGACATCGCCGACCGCCTCGTGACATCCCTGGCTCAGCTGACCGCCGACCTTCGGCAAGCTGGGCAGTAGGGGTCAATCCTGGCTGGCGTGCAGGCGGCGGACTTCGGCGGCGACGGACGCAACGTCGACCGGCCCGGTGGTGTCCACGGTGATCAGCGGGCCGATGCCGACCGGCCGGTCGTATCTCTCCATAGTGCTCAGCGTCGCCGTCGTCAGCCAGTGAACCTCGTGCCGTGGCCGGGTGTTGTAGCGGACGACCGCGACCTCGGCCGGGCACGCGCAGTGCACCTCGACGACGCGGCCGCCGAGACCGCGCAGCTTGTCTCGCTCGTACTCGCTGTGCGGGTGGAAGTTAGCCTCGATCACCATGTCGCCCGCGCGGGCCGCGAGTGTCCACAGCAGGTCCATCGACGCGCTGCCGAGCCGCTGCGACCATGCCTGGTCGATCTCGCCGTCGCCCGGCCCG
Organism: Trebonia sp.; assembly: GCA_036406335.1. Lineage (GTDB taxonomy): Bacteria > Actinomycetota > Actinomycetes > Streptosporangiales > Streptosporangiaceae > Trebonia. Next base: position 157 of record DASWUW010000042.1, on the reverse strand, counting down.
TACAGGGCGTCGTGCAGTGTCTCCTTGATCAGGTCTTTTGTTACCAGCGAATACCCGAGCTCCGCCGCCAGCGGCGCGGCAAAGGTGCTCTTTCCCGCCCCCAGCTTCCCCGAGACGTACGCGATTCTGGACACCCGGCCCATGCTGGCACGAGCGA
>DASWUW010000041.1:0-7792 GCA_036406335.1 Trebonia sp. | reverse complement strand
GTCGACCCGGCGCAGGTGTCGCTGCTGCTGCACGCGCACACCTGGTTCCAGGGCATCGACGTCTGGGCCGCCTCCTCCTACATCCACCACGCCCTGCTCGGCGACAACCGCACCGCCGCCGCGCTCGACCTCAACCAGCAGAGCGCGGGCTCGATGTCCGCGCTCCAGCTCGGGGCCGACCACCTGACCGCCGACCCGACCCGGTCGGCGGTGGTGATCACCACCGCCGACCGGTTCGGGCTGCCCGGTCTCGACCGCTGGCACACCGAGGGCCCCCGCTTCATCTTCGGTGACGGGGCCGGCGCGCTGGTGCTGACGCGGGGCCGCGGGTTCGCCCGGCTGCTGGCGGCCAGCACGGTCACGGACACCGCGCTGGAGCCCATGTACCGCGGCAACAGCAAGTTCACGCGGTTCAGCACCGCGTACCAGGAGCCGATCGACATGCACGCGCGCAAGGCCTCGTTCCTGCGGCGGATGGAGATGGACGTTCGCGAGGTAGCAGGCCGGCTTTCCCAGGGCCACGCCGACGCGATTCACGGGCTGCTCGACGAGGCCGGGCTGACGATCAGCGACGTCAGCCGGTTCATCTTCCCCAACTTCGGGCTCCGGATGCTGACCGAGCTGGTGAAGCCGCTCGGCATCGACGTGGCCCAGACCACCTGGGAGCTGGGCCGCACCACCGGTCACGTGGGCGCCGCCGACCCCATCAACGGGCTGACCTACCTGGTCGAGCAGGGTCAGCTCGCCGTCGGCGACCGGGTCATGCTGGTCGGCATCGGGGCCGGCTTCTTCTGGTCGAGCGTGCTGGTGGAGTGCGTCGAGCTACCGGACTGGCCCCCGGCCGCCTGAGCCCAGCCCGCCCCCGGGAAGACGTGCCGGCCGGGCCGGCCGCCAGCGGGCTAGGCCAGGATGTCGAGCACGACTTCGTCGGCGACGATCGCGGGATCGATGCGCAGGACCGCGTAGCCACCAACGGCGCCGGCCCCGAAGCCCGGTGTGAAGACCCGCGTCGGGCGGGTGATCACGCCGTCGCGGACCGCGTCGTGGATCGCGATCGGGATGCTGGCCGAGGAGACGTTCCCCATCGTCTGGATGTTGAAGTAGAGCTGCTGCGCCGACAGCCCGGCCTCGCGGGCCAGGCTGAGCAACATCGTCTTGTTGGCCTGGTGGGGAACGATGAGCTCGATGCTGTCCAGCAGCGTCTGCCCGGCATCGTCCGGATCGGGCTGGGCGCGCAGCTCTGCGAGCATCTGCGTCAGGTAGCGCCGCACCAGCGACTCGACGTCGGGGCCGTACATGGTGATGCCGCCGTCGAACTCCTCGTTGGGCCCGATGATCGAGTTGACCTCGCGGCGCGGACCGCTGGCGTACGTCTGAACGACGTCCACGTCCCCGGCCCGGCCGGGTGCGGCGGGCGCGATGACCATGGCCGCGGCCCCGTCGCCGAAGATCATCCGCGAGGTCCGGACGCTGCCGATCTTGTCCGAGAACTTCTCCACGCAGACCAGCAAGACAGGCCGGTCGACCTCCTGCAACTGCCGGATGGCCTCGGCCAGCCCGTAGGGCAGGCCCGCGCAGGCGGCGGTCAGGTCGGCCGAGGCGTGGGTCTGCTCCAGGCCGAGCTCGCCGGACAGCCAGCACGCCATCGGCGGGATCTGCCGGCTGCCGGAGCTGGTGCTGACCAGGACCGCGCCGATCTCCTCAAGACCGCGGCCGGACTTCGCCAGCGCCGCCCGCGCCGCCCGCAGCGCCAGCTCCTCCGGCGCCCGGCTGCTGTAGCGGCGCTGTCGGACGCCGGTCTTCGCGGTGATCTGGTCGGCGCTCATCGGCGACCAGGAAAGACTTGCGTTCCTGACGATGTCGGCGTTGGCGCAGACGTGCTCGCCGCGCACGATCGCCAGCGCCGCCAGCGCCGGCTGGATCGCGAATGCTTCCCGCACCCGAACGGGCGGGTAGGGCACCGCGGGGGCGACCAGCTCGGCCGGCCGCGGCGCGGCCGGGGCGGTCCTGCCCGCAGTGCCGGGGCCGGGGCCGGGGCCGCGCAGGCCGGAGCGCCTGACCCGGTCGATGAAGGCCAGCACGTCCCGGTTGCGCGGGTGCAGGGCGACCACGAAGTCGTCATCGCCGATCTGGCCCGGGCCTCGCAGCCCGGTGCCTGACCGGTCCCAGGGGTACTGGTTGTGCAGCACCATCGCCCACCGCAACAGCGCTTCGAGCTCGGGCACGTCCTCGCGGGCGTCGAGGATGTCCTCGGTACGGAACACCGGGTAGTCCGGGTCGTAGCCGGGGCTGACGAACGTCAGCGCGTCGGGCCGCTTCATGAACTCGGCCACGGTCGGCTTGATCGCCGGCAGCTCGGCGCCATTGTGCAGTTTGGTGCGGAATACGTCGAACAGCAGCGCGAAGACCCGCTGCTCGGCCTCGGTATCCCAGCTGGACGGCAGCTGGCGGAAAGCACGCTCCACCGCGGCGATCTTCTGCTCACGGTCCGGCCACGGCGTTACCAGGGGCAGGAACAGGTCACCGCGGTGCTTGGGCAGGTCACGCCAGCGCGTGGGGCGCTTATCGAACATGGTGATCGAGTAGCGGTTGACCCAGAACAGGTTCCGGGCCAGGTCGCGCAGCAGCTCGAACCGCCCCGAATAGGCACCCGACTCGGTCCGGGCCAGCAGTTCGGTGCCGGTCGGGGCCTTCGCCTCGAAATCCCGGCCGATCACCGCGTTCAGATGGTCGAGCGTCCCCAGCAGCGAGAAGTCCAGGTCGCCATGGAAATTTTCAGGGAAGACCAGTCGGCCATGCTGGTTGATCACGAATGATTTCATGTACGACTCCGTTGACGTCTCGCCGGTCCGGGGCTTGGCGCTACCTGTACAGGCCGGCTACATGTACAGGCCGCCGTTGACGGCGTAGACCTGGCCGGTGATGTACGCCGATTCCGGGTCGGCCAGGAACTCCACCACCCGGGCAACCTCGTCGGGGTCACCGGGGCGGCCGACCGGGACCCGGGCGAGGATCTGCTCCAGCGCGGCCGCCGGGATGGCAGCGGTCATGTCAGTGCTGATGAGCCCGGGGGTGACCGTGTTGACGGTGATGTTCTTCCGCGCCGTCTCTAGGGCCAGGCTCATGGTCAGCCCGAATATCCCGGATTTGGCCGCAGAGTAGTTGGCCTGGCCGAACGCGCCAGCCGAGCCGATGACCGAGGAGATATTGATGATCCGCCCGTACCCTCGGTCCAGCATCTGCTGCAGCAGGGCGCGTGACAGGTAGAACGCGCCGGACAGGTTCACCCGGATCACCTGGTCCCATTCGGCCGGGGTCATCTTGCGCACGGTCCGGTCCAGGGCCATGCCCGCGTTGTTGACCAGGATGTCCAGCTGCCCGTGCTGCTCAAGGACCTCGCGGCTGACCCGGGCGCAGTCATCGGACGAACCGACGTCGCCCTGGTGGACGGTGACGTTGTGGCCGGCGTATTTGTCAACGAACTGCCGGGCGGCGTCCGCGTTGGCCGAGTAGCCGGCCGCGACCGTGACGCCGCGGGCGATCAGCCGCTGACTGATCGCCAGGCCGATGCCGCGGGTTCCGCCGGTTACCAGCGCGACCTGCCCGCTCATGTCCCCCATGGGGATCACCTCCCTCCCAACCGTCCCACCGAATGCGCAGATCGCAATCTCTCCCCTTGCCGACTCCCGATGGCCGCAGGCCGCTCAGGTCACGGACTCCTGGGCGTACTCGGCCAGCAGCCGGGACAGCGTCTCGCGGTAAGCGCGGACGCTGGCTAGCTTGATGTCCTCGTAGCCGCGGACCGTGTCGGGCAGAGCGGCGATCTGGGCGGCCAGGGAATGGTTATCGCGGGCCAGGCCGGCCAGCAGGGTCTCGACCACCTGCCGGTACTCGACGACCAGGGCGCGCTCAAGGCGGCGGACCTCGGTCCGCCCGAACGGGTCGAGCCCGGTTCCCCGCAGCCGGCGCAGGCCGGCCAGGACGCGCAGGGCCGGGCGGGCCCAGCGGCCGAGGCTGATCTTCCGCTGCATCCCGAGCGCCCGCAGGACCGGCGGGTGCAGCCGGTAGGAGAATCGCGCCCCCTCCCCGAAGGTGGCCGCCAGCTGCTCGTCCAGGGCCGGGTCAAGGCTAAGCCGCGCGACCTCGTACTCGTCCTTGTAGGCAGTGAGCTTGTACAGCCCTTCCGCGACCGCCCGGGCCAGTTCATCCGAGCCCGGAGCCTCATCCGGGCCTGCTATCGCAGACCCGGTGATCTCGGCCTCGCGGGCCCGGACCCGCTCGACGAAGGCAAGGTAGTCGGCCGCGCACGCGTCGTCCTGAAACGCGGCCAGTTCCCGCGCCCGCACCGCCAGCAGCCCGGCCAGGTCCTGCTCCGGCCCGGCCACCGCGGCGGCGGTCATGCCCGGCAGCATCCCCCGGCCATAGCGGAACGCCCCGATGTTGGCATCGACCGCCACCGCGTTGAGCGTGATCGCGTGCTCGATCGCGGCGGCGCCGACCGGGAGCGCGCCCGCCTGGTAGGCGACGCCGACCAGGAGCATGTTGGCGAACTGCTCGTCACCGAACCGCTCGCGCGCGACTGCCGCCGCGTCGAGGAAGCGGGCGGACTTCACCTTCGCCTCGATCGCCGCCATGACCGCGCCGGTCGCGGGGAAGCCAAGCGTGGTATCGACCACCATGTGGCCGGTGGGGAGCTCGGAGGTGGAGACGACCGCAATGGTCTTGTCCCGGCTGGCGGCGCGCAGGTACGTGCCGTCGGTCGCGACCAGGGAATCGCAGCCGAGGTAGAGGTCGCACTCGCCCGCGCTCACCTTGGCCGAGCGCCCGGCGGGCGGGCCGCCGGGGTGAGCGCCGCCGACGGGCCCGGACGCGACGATCAGGTCGGAGACGACCGCGCCGCCCTTTTGCGCGAGGCCGGTCTGGTCAAGCGCCCGAACCTGGCGCCCCTCGGCGGCGAACGCCGTGCCGAGCACCTGGGCGGCGGTGACCACGCCGGTGCCGCCCACCCCGGTTATCCGCATCGCGAAGGGGTCCGCGGTCACCAGCCGAGCCGGCTCGGCCAGGACGGCAGGGAGCGCCGGGGCGGCCCGGCGACGGCGCGGGGCCGGGATGACGGTGAGGAAGGACGGGCAGTCGCCCGCCAGGCACGAAAAGTCCAGGTTGCAGGACGACTGGTCGATCTGGGTCTTGCGCCCGAACGCGGTCGTCACCGGCTGCACCGACAGGCAGTTGGACTTGGCGCCGCAGTCGCCGCAGCCCTCGCAGACCCGCTGGTTGATGAACGCGCGCCGGGCGGGCGGCGCCGCCTTGCCGCGGCGGCGCTGACGGCGCTTCTCGGCGGCGCACTCCTGGTCGTGGATGAGCACGGTCACGCCCTCGATGGCGGCGAGCTCCTGCTGGACGGCGAGAACCTCGTCGCGGTGGCGGATGTCGATGGCCCGGCCAAGCTGGCGGCGCAGCCGGGCCGGTTCGTCGGAGGTGACGACGACCTTGCCGACGCCCTCGGCGATGAGGAGGTCCACCAGCTGCCTGACCGGCAGCTCGCCGACCGCGCGCTGCCCGCCGGTCATGGCGACGGCGGAGTTGCGGAGCAGCTTGTAGGTGATGTTCACGCCGGCCGCGACGGCGGCGCGGATGGCGAGGCTGCCGGAGTGGGCGAAGGTGCCGTCGCCGACGTTCTGCACCAGGTGCCGTTCGCTGATGAACGGCGCCAGGCCAATCCACTGCGCACCCTCGCCGCCCATCTGGCACAATCCGGTGACCTCGCCTACCTGCGGCGAGGGCATGAACGACACCATCGCGTGACAGCCGATCCCGGCGCCGACCAGGGTGCCAGGCGCGACCTTGGTCGAGGAATTGTGCGGGCAGCCAGAGCAGAAATACGGCATCCGCGGCGCCAGCGGCAGGGCGATGCGCTCGCGCTCCAGGCGGGGCCGGTCGGTCACCGGCAGCCCCAGCGCGGTGAGGTGGCGGGCGAGGACATCGGCGATCACGTCGGCGTCGAGCTCACCGGTGGCCGGGAAGAGCGCCCGGCCCTGCTGGTCGTGCCTGCCGCTCACGCGCGGGGCCCGCGGCGTGGCGTACAAGGCGGACTTGACCGCGTCCTCCAGAAAGGCCCGCTTGTCCTCGACGACGATGATCTCGTCCACCCCGGCCGCCAGCTCGCGGACGACGTCTGGTTCTAGCGGGTAAACGACGCCGAGCTTGAGCACCCGGATGTCGCCGTCGACGCCGAGCGCGGCGAGGGCCTGGCGGACGTCGAGGTAGGTCTTGCCCGCGGTGACGATGCCGATCCGCGCGCGTTGCGGCCCGCCCACGAGGTTGAGGCCACTGCGCCGGATGTACTCCAGGGCGGTCGGGACCCGGACGTTCAGCTGACTGCGCTCCAGGGCGGCGAGCTCGGCCCCGAGCAGCCGGGCACGGGGCTTATGACGGTAGGGGGCCAGGCCCGCAGGCAGCTCGCTGAGGTCGGGCGCCTGCCAGCCGCCGGGCGCGAGGGCGGCGGTGGCCGAGCCGTCGGCGACCCCCGTCACCACCTTGATGGCCGTCCACAGGCCGCTGGCGCGGGACAGCTCGATGGCGTGCATGCCGTGCTGCAGGACCTCGGCCGGATCAGCCGGGAAGAAGGTCGGCAGCCCGAGGTCGGCCAGCGCCATCTCGGACGCGCTCGGCAGCGAGGACGACTTAGCGGCCGGGTCGTCGCCGACCAGCGCGACCGCTCCTCCCCGCGGCGACGTCCCGATCATGTTGGCGTGCCGCAGCGCGTCGGTGGCCCGGTCGAGGCCGGGCGCCTTGCCGTACCAGACGCCAGTGACCCCGTCATGGGTCGCCGTGCCGATCGTGCCGGCCAGCTGGGTGCCGGAGACCGCGGTGGCGGCGAGTTCCTCGTTGAGGCCGGGCCGGTGGGTAATGCCGCTCTCGCTCAGCAGGCGGGGGTGCCGGGCGAGCTCGAGATCGTAGCCAGCCAGCGGCGAGCCCTCGTATCCGGAGATATAGGTGGCGATGTTGGCGCCCTGCCGCCGGTCATAGCGGACGCGATCGAGCAGCATCCGGACGAGGGCGTGGATACCGTTGAGATAGATCGTCCCGTCCTCGCGCAGGTACCGGTCATCGAGGCTGGCCACCTGGAAGGCAGGCTCCCCGGGCCCCGGCCCGGCCGAGGCCCGGCTGCGCCGCCCGGTCAGCATCTCGGTCATGGGCCTCCTCCATCGGATGAATTCCAAAGGCTTTATCCTGAACGCACGCGTGTTGCACCGGCACCGGCCCGCGCTCCCGCTTCCCGGGTCAGCCCGCCCGCAGCACGTCCGGGGTCACCGGGGGGTAGGCGAGGGCGGCCGCGTTGTGACGGTCGAGCACTGCCTGCGCCTCTTCGTTCGCCGCGCGGAACCGGCTCACCGGCTCGGCTCCCCGCAGCAGCACGTCCTCCATCGCCTCGGTGACGGCGAGGTTGATGCCGTTGAGGTTGCCGAGAACCGCGCCGGCCGCGGCCGGGGTTTGCCTCGCCGCGATGAACTGCCGCGTCGCGATGCGGAAGCCGGGGAACGGCTCGGCCCAGTCATCTGACATCGCCCGCTGGTACGCCGCCTGGGTCAACGGCAGCGAGGTCATCGGGCTTGACGGGTCGGACATGCTCGCCACCGCGTGCTCCGGGTTGAGCTGGTGCTGGAGGAAGGCGAGCGCGCCGTCCTCCTTCTCCTTCGGCAGGCCGCCCGCCAGGAAGAACGAGCCGCCGCCGGGGACACCGCCCGGCGACCGCAGTTCGCTGGAGCGCGGCAGCTGGCCCGCGATGATC
>DASWUW010000040.1:0-6519 GCA_036406335.1 Trebonia sp. | reverse complement strand
GGCCGGGGCCGCGATCGGCGCGGCGGGCCGCGAGGTGCCCGCGTGGGCTGGCGTCCTGGTGTGGTCACTGGCCCTGGCGGCCGCGTTGCCCGCCGCGCGGCTGCGCTACGACCGGGCCACCGCGCGGGACCGGGAGCGGATGCAGTGGGCCGCGATCGGCGCCGTGACCGCCTGCGGGCTGGCGCTGGCCGCCAGCGTGCTCTACCTGCTCGTCGGGTGGCCTGCGCCGCTGCCGCCGGCGGCCGAGGGCCTGATGGTCCTGTTCCCGCTGGGCATGGCCGCGGGCGACGTGACCCGCCTCGGTGGCAGCGGCGGCCGCCTGCTGGTTCAGGTGCTGTCCAGCGCCGGGTTCGCGGCCACCGTGTCGGCCATCTACCTGGTCGTCATCCTCGGCCTCGGGCAGCGGGCGTCCGACGCCGCCGACCGGGAACTCCTGGGCCTGTCCATGATCGCCGCCGCGGTCGCCGCGGCCAGCTTCGCGCCGGCCCGGGAGCGGATCAGCGACTGGGCGACCCGGCGGGTCTTCGGTGCCCGGCAGGCCCCGGACGAGGTGCTGCGCACCTTCGGCTCGCGGATGACCCGGGCCATCCCGATGGACGAACTGCTGCTGCAGCTGGCCGAGTCGCTGCGCAAGACGATGACGCTGACCTCGGCCGAGGTGTACACCGGGCTCGGCGACGTGCTCGAGCGGACCGCCGCGGTACCGGACACCGGCCCGCGGTCGCTGATCATCGGCGACCGCGAACGGCCGGTGATCGCGCGGGCGGGCGTGTCCGGCAGCGCGTGGACCTCGGTGTGGCTGCCCGGCCTGGCCGGCCGCGCGGACGCCGGGCAGCTGCGCGTCGCCCCGGTGAACCATGCCGGGGTGCTGCTCGGCCTGATCGTGGTGAGCAGGCCGGCGACCGCCGACCAGTTCTCTGACGAGGACGAGCGGGTGCTCACCGAACTAGCCCGCCAGGTTGGCCTGGCGCTGCACAACGCGCGGCTCGACACTGCCCTGCAGACCACCCTGGACGAGCTGCGCAAGCAGGCTGACGAGCTGCGCCAGTCCCGGGCGCGCATCGTGGCCAGCGCCGACGCCGAGCGCCGGCGGGTCGAGCGTGACCTGCACGACGGCGCGCAGCAGCACCTGGTCGCGCTGGCGGTCAACCTGCGCCTCACCCGCGACCTGTTGACCGACGACCCGGAGATGGCGGGCCAGATGATCGACCAGCTCGCCGACGAGGTCAAGGCGACCATCCAGGAGCTGCGCGACCTCGCGCACGGCATCTACCCCCCGCTGCTGGCCGACAGCGGCCTCGGCGAGGCCCTGGAGGCGGCCGGGCGCCGCTCGCCGCTGCCGGTCACCGTGGACGCGCGGAGGCTCGGCCGGTACGGCATCGAGATCGAGTCCGCGCTGTACTTCTGCTGCCTCGAGGCCCTGCAGAACGCGGCCAAGCACGCCGGGGGCGCGCAGGTTGACGTCCGGCTGTGGGAAGAATCGGGCGGCCTGCTGTTCGCGGTGACCGACGACGGGCCCGGTTTCGACCCGGCCCGGGCCCGGGCCGGGCACGGCTACACCAACATGGCCGACCGGCTCGGCGCCATCGGCGGCACCGTCCGCTGGGAGTCGGCCCCCGGCCGGGGCACGGTGATCAGCGGCTCGGTCCCGCTGCTCTAAGGCGAGGGGGCGGCCCGGAGGCGAGGGGCACCGCCGGGCGGTGCTAGACGGAGACGAACACCCCGGACTGCCTGCGTTCCCACAGCTCGCGGATGGTCGCGGCGGACAGGTGCTCCTTGCTCACGTACGCGATGGCGCCGCTCGCGGCAGCGTCGGCGGGGAGATCCTTCGGGTCGTGGGTCGAGCAGAGGATAACCGCGACGCGCGGATCGTGAGCCACGATCCGCCGGGTCGCCTCGATGCCGCTCATCTCGGGCATGTGGATGTCCATCAGCACCAGGGCCGGGTGGAGCGCGGCGACCAGCTCAACCGCCTCGGAGCCGCTCTTCGCCTCCCCGGCGAACTCAAAACCGTCCAGCCTGCGCAGCACGGCGCGGGCGGCCAGGCGGAACGGGGCCTGATCGTCGACGACAAGGACGGACCGGGGATCGTTCACTCGTACAGCCTCGCAGCACCGCCGGCCGCCGCCCAGGGTGGTGCCATCCGGCGCGGGGTGGGGCCAGCCTCCCGGGTCCCGGGATTCACTGGCCCGCCCGGGCCGGCCCGGCCCCGCTCATCGGGCCTCGGCGTGGCTGAGGTAGACCAGGACCGCCTTCACCCGGCGGTTGACGTCGCGTTCCTCCGACAGGCCGAGCTTGGCGAAGATGGAGTTAGTGTGCTTCTCCACGGCCCGCTCGGTGACGAACAGGGCCGCCGCGATGGCCGAGTTGGACTTGCCCGAGGCCATCTCAGCCAGGATCTCGGTTTCCCGTGCGGTGAGCAGCGCCAGGCCGGACGAACGCTGGGCCGAACGCGCCTTCACCAGCTCGTCGACCACCTGAGAGTCGATCACCGAGCCGCCTGCCGCCACTGTCCTGATCGCCCGGGCGAGCTCGTCGACGCTGGCGACCCGTTCCTTGAGCAGGTAGGCGCGGCCGGCGGAGCCGTGCTCGAGCAGCGCCACCGCGTACCGGGGGGCCACGTACTGGCTGAGCACGACCACGCCCGTCGCCGGCAGGTGCTCGCGGAGCCAGGCCGCCGCCCGGATACCCTCGTCGGTGCCGGTGGGCGGCATCCGGATGTCGGTCACCACCACGTCCGGCCGCTGGTCGGCGGCCAGCGCGAGCAGTTGCGGCAGGTCGGCGGCCATGCCGACCAGCTCAAAGTCCTCGTTGGCGGAGACCAGCCGGGAGATGCCCTCGCGCAGCAGCACGTTGTCCTCGGCCAGGGCCACCCTGACAGTGTTCATAGCAACACCACGTCCATGCGAAAACGGTAGTAGTAGTTACACCGGGATGCACGCGCAAGCACCCTCGCAAGGCGCAAGCCGTGATTCTACGGTCCTGGTATGCGATACGAAAGCACGGTCACGTCACTGTCCTGGATTCCCTCCGAGGCTGTTACCGGCGGCACCAAGGCCGCGTTCGAGGGCGGCTTTACTCATTACGACCAGCCGCCGCCGGGCGACGTCGCCCGGCCCGGGGCGCCAGGCGACGTGGAAGAACTGCAGCGGGCCGACCGGTTCCGGTTCGCCAACGTGCTGTCGGCCTGGATCGAGACCGACGGTGCGGGGGCGGTCACCGGCGCCGGGTACGCGGCGAACAGCGGCGGCCTGATGGGTGCCACCACCGTGCGGGTCGGCCCCGCCCGCCGCACCTTCCAGGCCGTCGGCCTGCCCGACCTGCGGCACGCGCCCGAACACGGCGACGGGTGGGTGCGGTTCACCCAGACCACGGGCGGCCGGACCGGGATGCCCGCCCCGCGCCGGGTCGCGCACCCGCCGTTCCTGCAGTGGCAGGCACCGACCGTCTGGACCACGCTCACGCTGACGCTGCACGCCTCCGGGCAGGCGGAGATCGGGGTGCCCGGCGCCAGCCGGTTCCCGCGGCACTGGGTCTACGACCCCACGGGAAAGCTGGCCCGCAAGTCCGGGCTGACCGACTTCAGCGACTGGTACCGCAAGTCGTTCGGCAAGCACACCCCGTGGGGCGACGAGGACTCCTCCGCGCTGGTCGTGGCGGTGGAGACCGCCCTGGAGCGGGAGCTGTCGGTGCGGCTCATGCACGGCGGCGCCAAGCCGCGGATCGCCGCCTACCCGGCGGGAGCCACCCTGGTCCGGCAGGACGCCCCCGGTACCGACGTGTACCTGGTGCTGGACGGCGTGATCCGGGTCGAGCGCAACGGCGAGTTCCTGGCCGAGTACGGGCCGGGCGCGCTGCTGGGCGAGCGGGCCCACCTCGAGGCCGGCACCAGGACCGCCAGCCTGGTCGCGGCCACCCCGTGCAAGGTAGCCTCGGTGGACGGGGCGGCGCTGGACCGCTCGGCCCTCACCGAGCTGTCCGGGCAGCACCGGCGGGAAGAGGTCTGACCGCGTGCTCGTCACTTTCTGCGGGGTGCGCGGCTCGACGCCGGCGCCGGGCGCAGATTACGTCCGCTACGGCGGCAGTACGTCCTGTGTCGCGGTCGCGCACGACCGCGCCTCCGCCCCGACGCTGCTGCTCGACGCGGGCACCGGCCTGCCGAACGTCACCCCGCTGCTCGGCGGCGGCCCGTTCAGCGGCACCATCCTGCTGACCCACCTGCACTGGGATCACTGCCTCGGGCTGCCGTTCTTCCGCGGCGGAGACCGCGACGACGCCCGCGTGCGGCTGCTGCTGCCCGGCCAGGAGGAACCAGGAGGCGCGGCGCCGGAGCGGCCCGGCGCAGCCGCCGGCGCCGGACCGCTGCTGGCCCGCATCATGTCGCCGCCGTTTTTCCCGATTACGCCGCAGCAGCTGCGCGGCGACTGGACCTTCGGCACCGTCCCGTCGGGCCCGTTCAAGGCGGAGGGGTTCACCGTCGAAACCCGCGAGATCCCGCACAAGGGCGGCCGGACACTCGGTTACCGGATCAGCGACGGCGACCGCACGGTCGCCTACGTGACCGATCACTGCCCCACCCAGGCGGGACCGGGCCCGGACGGCCTCGGCGCCTACCACGACGCGGCGCTCGACCTCGCGGCCGACGCCGACCTGCTGATCCACGATGCCCAGCTGACCGCCGAGGAGGTGCCGGCCGAGGCCAGGTTCGGACACGCCGCCGCCGAGTACGCGGTCGGCCTGGCCGTCCGGGCCGGCGCGCGCCGGGTCGCGCTGTTCCACCACAAGCCGTCCCGTACCGACCGTCAGCTGGACGCGGTCGCGCGCCGTTTCTCCGGCGCCCCGCTGCCCGTGCTGGTCGCCGCCGAGGGACTCAGCGTCACCCTGTGAGGCGCCGGGCTCAGTCCGCGATCAGCGTGGGGAGCAGGTCGCGGCCAGGGTCCCGGCTCGCGTCGCCGGCCCCGGGCCCGGGGCCGGGGTAGTCCGCCAGGCCGGAGAGGCCGGCCAGAAGGCGGGCGATATCGGCGGCCGCGTGCGGCCGGCCCGTCCGCACGGCCGCGTCCCGCATCGCGGCCAAGGCGCGGGGGTCGCGCCGAAGCCGGCCCACCTCGGCCGCGAGCTGGCGGGGGCGCGGTGCGTACACCCCCGCGCCTTCCCGCGTGACCAGCTGCACGTTGCCCTGCTCCTGGCCGGGCACGAACGAGCTGAGCACCAGCGGCGCCCCGCAGCAGGCCGCCTCGGCGATGGTGCCCGGGCCCGCCTTGCCGACCACGAGGTCCGCGCAGCGCAGCCAGTCGGCCATGTTCCCGACGAACCCGTGCGCGGTCAGCCGCCCCCGGCCCGCCCGCCCGGCGAGCCGGGACACGCGCCGGGCGAGCGCCCGGTTACGGCCGCAGATGACCGTGACGTGCACGTCGTCTACCCGGCGGAGGATCGCGGCGGCGCGGCGGCGCAGGCCGCCGGTACCCTCCGCGCCGCCGGTCAGCACGACCAGGAAGTCGCCGCCGACGCCCAGTTCCCGCTTGAGCTCCGCCCGCCCGGACTCGCTCAGCGGCGGCAGGCAGAACTCGGCCGCCACCGGCAGGCCGAGGGGCACGTAGCGGCCGGCCGCGTCCGGCTCCGTCGCCGCGGCTGCCTTGGCGTACTGCGCGGCCATCTCCGCCGACGGCACGACCACCCGGTCTACCGCCGCGTCGCGCCAGGACAGGTGGGCGGTGATCAGGTCGGTGATAACGGTGACCACCGGCGGCAGCATGCCCGCCCGGTCGCGCGCGCGGACCGCGGGGTCGGCGGTCATCGGGTGGAAGGCGACGATCAGCGCCGGCCGGCAGGAGGCGGCGGCGCGGGCGACATTGCCGTAGACCGGGGCCATCACCGTGCGGCGGAGCGCGCCCAGCCCGTGCCGGGAGTTGGTCGTCCGCCAGAAGAGCCACCACAGCCAGGGGGTCAGCCGGATGCACGGCCCGTAGAGCCCGGCCACCCAGCGCAGCAGGCGGGGCACGTCGGGGCCGCGCAGCGGGTCGCAGATGACCGGGACGAACCGGCCGGGAAGCAGTCGCTCCAGCGCCTGGGCCACGGCTACGGCCGCGCTGCGGTGCCCTCCCCCGGTGTCGCCGATGAGGAAGAGCAGCGGCAGGGGCGGCTGTTCAGGGCTGGCCATCGCTCACCTTGACCCGTTCATCTCGGCCGCGGTCCCGCGGGCGGCGCGGGACCGCGGCGCCTGCGCGGCGCCGGACCCGGCGAGCGCGCGGTAGACGGATTCCCACCGGGCAAGTACCCGGTGCCGGTCGTGCGCGCCGGCGATCCGCACGGAGGCCCGTGCCATCCGGGCCCGCAGGTCCGCGTCGCGGCAGAGCAGCCCGAGACAGCCGGCCAGCTCGCCCGCGTCGCCGGGGCGGGCCAGGAAGCCGTTCTCCCCCGCGTGCACCAGTTCGCCCAGCGCGCCCGCGTCCACCGCGGCGACCGGCAGCCCGCTGGCCATCGCGGCCATGGTGGCCAGCGACTGGAGCTCGGCCTGGGACG
>DASWUW010000039.1:0-7261 GCA_036406335.1 Trebonia sp. | reverse complement strand
AGCACCCCGCCGACGGTCAGCAGCACGCCCGCGTCCGGGCCGAAGAAGCGGGTGGCCAGCGGCCTGCCGGTCACCTGGGTGCCCTGGTACTGGCTCTGGAACGCGTCGGCGAAGTAGGCCTCGATCGCCGCGCGGCTGTCGCAGTAGGTGCCGGCCAGGATCATCGTGCCGTCGTCGACGAACAGGCCTGCGATCGCGGCGGCGTCGCCCACCGCCCAGGCGGCGATCATGCGCTGGGTGAGGGAAGCGATGGCGGCCATGTCGGCCCTGGTCGGCTGGGCGGCTGTCACGGTCATGTCGGGGTTCCTTCCGGCTGGAGGTGCGAGGTGGCTAGATGTACAAGGTGTCGGGCTCGAGGCCGCACAGGACCCGGCCGTACAGCTCAAAGTTGGTGTTCGGGTGCATCAGCGCGTGCAGGTTGATCGCCGCCAGGTCGCGGGAGAACCGCTGGATCGGCACGTCGAGGTAGACCGACGAGCCGCCGCTGGCCCCGGCTACGATGTCCACCGCTTCCTTCGCGAGCCGGCAGGCCGCGCCCATGTCGGCGCGCGCCCGTGCCCGCTCTTCCAGCTTCCACTGCGCGCCCGCGATGCCCTTGGCGTCGACCTGGGCGGCCAGCCGGTGCGCGTGGAAGTCGGCCTGGTCGGCCTTGAGCGTCGCCGCCGCGACCTCGAGGTGGGTCAGCGGCGCCTCGCGTTGCTTCTCGTAGCCGGTGTAGGTGATCTTCCGGTGCGCCAGCCGCTTGAGGAAGAGGTCGAGCGCGCCCCTGGCCAGCCCGACCGCAGTGCCGACCGACGACGCGGAGGCGACCGGGAGCAGCGGGGCGCGGTAGATCGGGGCGTCCGCGGTCTGCTCCGACGCGGACTGGCCCTCCAGCACCGCGAGCAGCGGGAGGATGCGCGCGCTCGGCACGAACAGGTCCTTCGCGACTGTGCTCACGCTGCCGGTGCCGCGCAGGCCAGCGGTCGCCCAGTCGTCCACGACGTGCAGGTCGGCCAGCGGGACCAGCGCCATGATCGGGTAGGGGTTGCCTTCGTCGGGGACCAGCACGGAGATCGTGACCTGCCAGTGGCTGTGCAGCGCGCCGCTGATGAAGCCCCACTTGCCGTTGAGCACGACGCCGCCGCTGGCCGCCTTCGCGAACGCGCTCGGGCTGAGCGTCCCGCAAACCCGCACGTTCTCGGTCGCGAACACCTCGTCTTGGACGTCGTCGGGGAACAGGCAGGCCATCCAGCCCGGGATCCAGTACACCGAGGCGGTCCAGGCCGACGAGCCGTCGACCCGGCCGAGTTCGGTGGCCACGTCGACCAGGGTCGCGGTGTCGGCCTCGTAGCCGCCGTAGCGCCTGGGCACGCGCAGGCGGAAGATCCCCGCCTCGGCCAGCGCCTCGATCGTCTCGTCGTGCAGGCGTCGGTTGCGCTCCTGCCACACCGCGTTGCGGCGGAGCACCGGACCGAGGTCCGCCGCTCGGCGCACGAGTTGGTCCCGCGTCGGGGTTTCGGCTGTCGACACCGGGGTCCTCTCAGGATTGGTATGAGGGAATCGTGGTCGAGTGCCTCGGTGGATTGAGGCTAAGCACCCGATCGGCATCCATCGTTTCTGGAAAGAGCCCGGCCGGCATCTCCGAAAATGCGCATAGCAAAGGCAGCCGAGCAACTACGGAGGCGCACGAAAGCGGCCGCCAAATGCATCGTGACGAGAGGAATGCGAGGGCCGAAACCATCAAGAGCGCATTGGCGTAGGTTGACAGGAGAATGGCATGACAGCTGTTTCGATTCCCGGCCGGTTCGCTGAGCAGGCCGCGCTGGCACCGGACGCGACGGCCGTGTCCGAGGCCGCGAGCGGGGCCGCGCTTACCTACCGGGAACTGGATCAGCGGGCCAACCGGCTCGCGCACCACCTCATCGGGCTCGGGGTGGGCCACGAGGACCGGGTCGCGGTGCTGATGGAGCGTTCGGCCGGCCTGGTGGTGGCATTTCTCGCGATCCTCAAGGCGGGCGGAACCTACCTGCCGCTGCATGAGGCCGACCCGGCCGACCGGCGGCAGTGGGTGATGGACCATGCGCGGCCGGCGGTGCTGCTGGCGGACAACGCAGCCCGCGCGGCCGGCCTGCCCGTCGGCGCGCCGGTGGTCACGGTGGACGATCCGGCCATCGCCGATGAGCCGGCCGTCGATCCGGGGGTGCCGATCCATCCCGGTCAGCTGGCCTACGTCATCCACACGTCGGGCTCCACCGGCCAGCCCAAGGGCGTCGCGGTGACCCAGCAGGACGTGGTGCGGCTCTTTGACGACAGGCAGTGGGCAGTCGAACGGCACGCGCGGGTGCTGCTGGTGGCGCCGTACGCCTTTGACGTGTCGATGTACGAGATCTGGATGCCGCTGCTGCACGGCGGCCAGGTCGTCATCGCGCCGCCCGGACCGCTCGAGGCCCCGGCGCTGCGCCAGCTGATCACGACGTACCGGATCACCGGGCTGCACCTGACCGCCGGGTTGTTCCGGGTGATCGCCGAGGAGGCGCCGGAAACGCTGGCCGGGCTGCGCGAGATCCTCACCGGCGGCGACGTGATCGCGCAGGCCGCGGTCCGCCGGGTGCTCGGCGTCTGCCCCGGCCTCGTGGTTCACGCGATGTACGGCGCGACCGAGGGAAGCGTGTTCTCCGCGCATCACCTGCTGACCAGTGACACCCAGCTCGGCGCGGTCGTGCCAGTGGGCGACGTGCTGACCGGGATCAGCATCCACATCCTGGATGACCGCCTCACGCCCGCGCCGGCCGGCCAGATCGGCGAGATGTACCTCGCAGGCGAGGGCGTCGCCCGCGGCTACGTCGGCCAGCCCGGGTTGACCGCCGGGCGGTTCGTGGCCGACCCGTTCGGCTTGCCCGGATCGCGCATGTACCGGACCGGCGACCTGGCCCGCCGGAGCTCCGACGGGCTGATCGAGTTCGTCGGCCGGGAAGACAGCCAGGTGAAGGTCCTCGGTTTCCTGGTCGAGCTGGCCGAGGTGGAAGCGGCGCTGGCCGACTACCCGGGGCTGGCCCAGATCGTCGTCCTCGCGCGCGAGCGTGAGGACGGGAACAAGCAGCTGGTCGGCTACGTCGTGCCGGAGGCGGGCGGCCTTGACCTGGCCGCGCTGCGCGCGCACGCCCGGGCCAAGCTGCCAGGCTACATGGCGCCAGCCGCGTTCGTCCGGCTCGACTCGCTGCCGCTGACCGCCAACGGCAAGCTGGACCGCGCGGCGATGCCGGAGCCGGACTTCGACCAGGTTCTCACCTCCCGAACGGCGGAAACGCCGCTGCAGCAGACGCTGTGCGAGCTCTTCAGCTCGCTGCTCGAGGTACCCGAGGTCGGGATCGACGACAGCTTCTTCGAACTGGGCGGCCAGTCGCTGCAGGCGATGCGGCTCTGCACCCGGATCGGGTCCACCGTCGGCGTCGGGGTCTCGATGAGCAACCTGTTCGACTTCCCGACCGTGGCCCAGCTGGCCGCGTTCATCGACGCCAGGCGCCGCTCCAACCATGACCTGGCGGTCTCCCGATGACCGGGCCGACTCGGCCGCTGACCGGTGCCGAGTACCTCGACAGCCTCCGTGACGACCGGGAGATCTACCTCTACGGCGAGCGGGTGGCCGACGTTACCGAGCATCCGGCGTTCCGCAACCCGGCCCGGATGGTCGCCCGGCTCTACGACGCGCTGCACGACCCGGAATACCAGGGCGTGCTGACCACCGCGACTGACGTCGGCGCCCCCGGTGGCTACACGCACCGCTTCTTCCGCACGCCGCACAGCGCCGCCGACCTGGTCGCCGACCAGCAGGCCATCGCGACGTGGTCCCGGCTGACCTACGGCTGGATGGGGCGCAGCCCGGACTACAAGGCGTCGCTGCTGGGCACGCTCGGCGCGAACGCCGACTTCTACAACCCGTTCGCCGACAACGCGCGGCGCTGGTACCGGGAGTCGCAGCAGAAGGTCCTCTACTGGAACCACGCCATCGTGCACCCGCCGGTGGACCGGCATCGGCCACCGGACCAGGTCGGCGACGTGTTCGTGCGCGTCGAGCGGGAAACCGACAGCGGCGTGATCGTGAGCGGGGCGAAGGTCGTCGCGACCAACTCCGCGCTCACGCACTACAACTTCGTCGCCCATACCGGGCTGCCGATCAAGGACCGCAAGTTCGCCATCGTGGCCACCGTGCCGATGGACGCGGCCGGCCTGAAGCTGATCTGCCGCCAGTCGTACTCGGCCGCCGCGGAGTTGACCGGCAGCCCGTTCGACTACCCGCTGTCCTCCCGGCTGGATGAGAACGACTCCATCCTGGTGCTTGACCAGGTCTTGATCCCGTGGGAGAACGTGTTCATCTACGGCGACGTGGCCAAGGTCGGCATGTTCAGCGGGCATTCCGGGTTCGTCGAGCGGGCCATGTTTCACGGCTGCACGCGGCTCGCGGTGAAACTGGAGTTCATGGCCGGGCTGCTGGCCAAGGCACTGGACATCACCGGGGCGGGCGATTTCCACGGCGTACAGGCCAGGCTGGGGGAGGTGCTCGCCTGGCGGAACCTGTTCTGGGGGCTGTCCGACGCAGCGGCGCGCAACCCGGTGCCATGGCGCGGCGACGCGGTGCTGCCCAACCCGGACTACTGCATGGCGTACCGGTGGTTCTCCCAGGTCGGCTACGCCCGGGTCAGGGAAATCGTGCTGCAAGACGTTGCCAGCGGCCTGATCTACCTGCCGTCCAGCGCGAAGGACTTCGGCAACGATGAGATCCGGCCTTACCTGGACACCTACCTGCGCGGCTCGCACGGCGTCGACGCGGTGGACCGGGCGAAGGTGATGAAGCTCCTCTGGGACGCGGTCGGCACCGAATTCGGCGGCCGCCACGAACTCTACGAGCGCAATTACTCGGGAAACCACGAGAACTCCAGAATCGAGTTGCTGCGCGGCCAGATCGGCGACGGGAAGATGGACGGCTACCGCGAGTTCGTCGACCGCTGCCTGGCCGAGTACAACCTAGACGGCTGGCAGGTGCCTGACCTCGCCCCGTTTCAAATACCGGCACTTTAGGAGCTGCGCCATGAGCCAATCGAAGATCGTTGTGGAATCCGTCGGGCAATATCCGCTGACGTCTCGGCAGCGCGACCCGAGTGGTCTGGCGCGCACGCCCGAGCACGTCGTGGCACTGACGCTCCGCATCAAGGGAGAGATGCGCGTCGAGTGCCTCAAGGATGCGCTTGGCGACGTGGTTGAGCGGCACGAGGCGCTCCGCACCCGGCTTACTTACAGCGAGACCGATGGCACCGTCGGATTTCAGGAAGTGCTGCCGCCCATGCCGGTGCCGCTCGCCGTGCAGGAGCTTGCGGTGAGTCCCGGCCGGCCGCGCGATGACATGGCGGTGGAACTGCTCAATAAGTCGAACGAGGAGGGGCTGTCTTTTTCTGCCCTGCCGTCGTTGCACGCCTGCCTGTACCGGTTCGACGACCACGACGCAGTGCTTACCATCCTCATCCACCACCTCCGCGGTGACGGCTGGTCGGCCGACATCGTCCGCCGCGAAATCGCGGCCTGCTACCGGGCCCGGGTGAGCGGGACACCGCACGGACTGCCAGCCCCGGTCCCTTACCGCGAGTTCGCAACCTGGGAGCAGGACTTCCTGCAGGGCGAGAAGGGGGCCGCCGCCCGCCGCTTCTGGGCGGGCAACCTGGCCGGCGCGCAGTTGTGCGCGCTGCCGGCTGACCGTTTGCACGGCCCCAGCACCCTGACCGAGCACAGCGCGGTCGGGAACTTCTCGATCGATCCTGGCGACTTCGCCAAGGTCACCGCGAGCGCGGCCAGGAACCGCTGCAGTTTCTGGCACGTTCTGCTGGCCGCGATCATGGTGCTCGCGGAAAGAGCCGTCGGCCAGACCGATATCACGCTGCTGACCATCAGCAGCGGCCGTCCCTCCCGGGATTTTTACGACACCGTCGGGCTCTTTGCCGATCTGGTTCCGGTCCGCCTGGAATTCGGCGACTGCACGAGTGCCCGGGACCTTATGCGGCTGGCGCGTAACGCCAGCGCGGAAGCCCTGCAGCACCAAGTCCCCTTTGGGACGATCCTCGAAATGGTCCCCGACCTGCTGAAGAAGGTCGACGATCCGCGCGGCGTGGTGCCCGGCTTCAACTACATCCCTACGTCGGTGGTCAAGGACGACAGTAACTTCCTCATCGGCGTTGAGCTGGTAATGCCGCCGGAAGAACTGCCGGGTAAGTTCCTGCGCGGCGCATTCAAGTGGAACTTCCGGGTCGCTGAGTCGGGCGAATTCCGCTGCACCGTCGAGTACGAACCCGACGCGATCGACGCGAGCACGATTGACCGCTGGGGATCGGACCTGCTTGGTCTCGTCCTGGCGATAGCCGACCGGCCGGATCAGGAATGGAAGAACCTGCAGCCGATATCAGGTGTGGGCGCATAACCTGCGGAGGATGTCATGGTAGTTTCGAACGAAAGCGCCGGGCCGATCGTCATCGACGCCTGGGTTGCGATAAGCCCGGGTAACGTGCTTCCCGGTCACGGGGACCTGCAGGTGAATGCGGCCGAGTCGTTCAACCGGGTGCACCCGCGGTACCAGGTGCGCGTCCGCAAGGTCGAGGCGCACGTGCTGCCGGAGCTGGTGGCCGAAGCGGTCGCGCAGGGAAACCCGCCCGATATCGCGGAATACTACGCGTTGTCAACCCAGACGGCGCTCGACACGCGCGCCAGCAACGGCGATCCGCTCTTCGTGGGAGTCCAGCGCGCGATCGCGGGCCGCGCCAAGATCCTGGGGGAGCCGGTCGTCATCGACGAGCTCCTGCCCACCGTGCGCGAGCACTACAGCCTGGGCGGCGAGCTCGTCTCCATGCCTTCGTTCGCGTCGACCTGCATCCTGTACGGGAACAAGGCCATGCTCGAGCGCGCCGGAGTCGAGCGGATGCCCGCGACCTGGGAGGAACTTGCGGACGCGTGCGCCGCCATCACCGGGTTGCCTGACGGACCCAGCCATGGCGTCAGCTGGCCCAACTACGGCTGGCTGTTCCAGATGCAGATCGCCGGCCAAGGCGCGCTGCTCAGCAACAACGGCAACGGCCGGGCCAGCCGTTCCACCCGCGTCTACCTCGACTCCCCCGAAATGCTCAACTACGTGCGCTGGTGGAAGCAGATGCACGATCGCGGCTACTACCTCGTCACCGAGGAATTCCATTTCGCTACGGTCATCGATGCATTTATCCGCCAGGAGATCGCGTTCGCGGTC
>DASWUW010000038.1:0-2361 GCA_036406335.1 Trebonia sp. | reverse complement strand
GCCCGATCCGCTTGCCAAGGTAGAACAAGGTCGCCACGGTCGCCTCTCCTCATCGATGGGCCTGGTGCCCGGCTGAGCCGTCAGTGCTGCGCGACGGTAAGGGTCAGCAGGGAGTTGTTGTAGTTGCCAAGCGGTGAGACGTGGAAGCCGGAGACCCACTTGCCCTGGGCGTACCGGAACGGCGGGTACTCCAGCGGCAGGTACGGCACCTGGGTGTAGACGACCTGCTGGATCTGGTCGTACATCTGGGTGCGGGTCGCCGCGTCGGTCTCGGAGCGGGCCTTGGTCGCCAGGGTGGCGGCCGTGGGGTCGGTCCAGTAGGTGTCGAAGTCCTCGGAGCCGGCGGTCACGTCCACCCCGAACGTGGTGACCTCGTCCGGGTCGATGATGTCGTTCGTCCAGTAGCGCTCGCCGATGCCGTAGTTGCCGGTCTTCTCCTTGGCGTAGGCGGTGATGAGCTCATAGGACTCGATGTTGACGGTGATGCCGATCTTCGCGAGGTCGGACTTGATCACCAGGGCCTCGGCCTGGCCGGCGACGTCACCGCTGACGGTGATGATGTTGGTGCTGAATCCGCTGGGGTAGCCGGCCTGGGCCAGCAGCTGCTTGGCCTTGGCCAGGTCGACGGTGCGGGCCGGCAGGCCGGTGTTCCAGAACTGCATCTTGTAGGGCAGGAACGAGGTGGCCGGGGTCGCGGTGCCCTGGTAGGCCAGCGTGTTCATCGCCGTGAGGTCCACCGCGTCGGCGACGGCCTGCCGCACCAGCACGTTCTTGAAGTACTGGTTATGCGTCGACAGCTGGACGAAGTCGACCCGGGTGGAGGGAAAGAGGTCGGAGCTGAGCTTCGGGTTGGCGCTGATCTCCTTGACCAGGTTGCTCGGCGGGTTCTCGACCACGTCCACGTTGCCGGCCTCTAGGTCCAGGACGCGGGTGTTGTCGTCCGGGATGATCAGCAGCTTGATGTTCTGGATGTGCGGCTTGGTCCCGTACCAGTACGAGTTGGCCGCGAAGTCAACCTCGCTGTCCGGGTTGTAGCTGGTCACGTGGAAGGGACCGCTGCCTACCGGCTTAGTGAAGAAGGCGGTCGGGCTGGCTTCGACCTCCTTCTGCGGCAGGACCGAGAAGGCGTACATGGCGAGGTCCGCGAGCAGCGGGGCATGCGGCTGGGACAGCTTGATGACCACGGTGTCCGCGTTGGGGGCGGTGATCGACTTGACCGCCGTGATGAGGAAGCCCCATCCGCCGGTGAGGTTGCGGGCCCGGTTGATCGACCACACGGCGTCCTGAGCGGTCACCGGCGTGCCGTCGGAGAACTTCGCGTTCCGGAGGTGGAACGTGTAGGTGAGCTTGTCGGCCGCGGTCGTCCAGCTGGTGGCGAGGTCCGACACGATCTTGGTGCCGGTGGCATCCGGCGCGACCAGGCGGCTGTAGAGGTTCTGGTCCAGCCAGATCGACTCGTTCACCGAGTTCTGCTCGGGATCGAGCGTGTCTACCTTGACGGCGTTGGCCATCACCAGGGTGGTGTCCGTGCCGCCCGAGCTGGCTGACTTAGCGGACGAGCCGCCGGAGGCACAGCCGGCGGCCAGGGCGAGAACCGCCCCCAGTGAGAGCGCCGTCACCCCTCGGTTGCCCCGTCTGAGGCTGGCCCATCTAAGGCGGCGAGGCCGGGCACGTGCGGTCATATAGTCACATCTCCTTCAGCATTGGCGTGGTCTGGCGGTGCTGCCGAGTCGGGATACAGGTGGCAGGCGACGCGGTGGTCCGCGGCGGGGACGGTGACGAGCGGCACGGCCGTCCGGCAGATGTCCATCACCGCGGGGCAGCGGGGGTGGAAGACGCACCCGGCCGGGGGATCGATGGGATTGGGCATGTCGCCGGTCAGCGCCGGCGTGGCGCTGGCCGTCCCTTTCCGGGTCTCCAGATCGGGGGCGGCCGCGAGCAGGGCACCGGTGTACGGGTGCAGCGGGTGGGTGAGGACCTGCCCGGCGGGGCCTTCCTCGATGATCCGCCCGAGGTACATGACCGCGATGCGGTCCGCCAGCCGGCGGACGACGGCGATGTCGTGGGTGATGAAGACGTAGGCCAGGCCCAGCTCGTCCCGCAGCCGCTCGAAGAGGTTCAGTACCTGCGCCTGGACCGAGACGTCGAGGGCCGAGACGGGCTCGTCGGCGACGATCAGCTCGGGGTGCACGGCCAGCGCCCGAGCGATGCTGGCGCGCTGGCGTCCGCCGCCGGACAGCTGACCGGGCATCCGGTCGCGCATCGAAACGGGGAAGCCGACCAGCTCCAGCAGCCGGTCGGTCTCCGCGTCGCGCTCGGGCCGCGTCGGGGTGCCGTGCACCTTGAGGACCTCGCCGATGG
>DASWUW010000037.1:0-1999 GCA_036406335.1 Trebonia sp. | reverse complement strand
GCAACCACACTGCGCCCGAGAGTAGCGACCAGGACAGGGCGGGGACGGGGCGGGGGTGAGGTGAGGAGAGGAAAGGAGAGGAGAGGAGAGGTGAGGTGCGCGGGGTGAGACGGTCTCAGGCGAGCTGGGTGCGGTCGCGGGTCAGCAGGTCGGTCAGCCGGGCCGTCCAGCTGGCGTCGTGGCTGAGCGCGGTGACCAGAGCGCGGGCCAGCGGGGAACGGGCGGCGTCCTGACGGGGTGCGGCCGCGAGGTCGCCCGAAGCCGTGGCGTGGACTTCCGCGGGGGCAAAGCCGATGTCGTCCAGGGCCTGGTTGACCAGGGCGCGGGGGTCGGGGCCGGGCGCGCGGTAGACGTAGGTGACCGGGTCGGGCCGGTTGAGGACCTCGTAGGCGACCGGGTCGCCGCCGCGCGCCGGGCTCAGCAGCGCGAACGCCAGCACCGGGGGGTCGTCGCCGGACGTGGTCAGCGCGGCCAGGTCCTCGGTTTCCGGGGTGAGCAGGCCGGGCTGCACGTCGGCGCGGGGGCTGGGCGAGGGTTCGTGGCCGCCCGCGTTTCCGTTCAGGCCGCCCAAAGCCCGGAACGCCCAGTAACCGCCGAACCCGCCGTAACCGCCGGGACCGCCGCCGAACGGGCCGCCGTAACCGAACCCGCCGTTCCCCCCGTACCCGCCGGGGCCGTACCCGCCAGGGCCGCCGCCGGATCCCAGCCCGGACATCAGGCCGGCCCCCATCATGCCGCCGAAGCCGCCGCCGAACTGGCCGCCGGGGGTTTCGTGCTGGCCGAGGTGCGGCATCGCGGCCGGGTCGCGCCAGGGGGTCAGGCCGGCCGCGGCCCGGCGGACCGAGGTCAGCTGCTTGAACCCGAGCGCCAGGTCGGCCTGGCCGGCCAGGCCGGACAGCGCCGCGAACCGGTCCGGCAGCGCCGCGACCCGCAGCAGGGTGGCGCTGAGGTCGGGGTGGAGAGCGTCGAGAGCGCGGACCGGTACGGCCACGCCGTCGCGCAGCAGTACGGCGGCGGCCCGCAGGGCCAGCGGATCGAGGCCGGGCAGCAGCGAGCCGAGGAAGGCCGAGGTGTGGGTGCGGGCCTCCCGCAGCCGCTCGGTGAGCAGCGCCGCGAACTCGTCGGTGCGGCGGCCCAGCCGGCCC
Source organism: Trebonia sp. (assembly GCA_036406335.1). Taxonomy (GTDB): domain Bacteria; phylum Actinomycetota; class Actinomycetes; order Streptosporangiales; family Streptosporangiaceae; genus Trebonia. Next base: position 854 of record DASWUW010000037.1, on the reverse strand, counting down.
ACCGGGAGCGCGTCCTGGCCCGCCACGCCGATGATGACGGTGTAGTCCGCCACCCGCACGTCGGTGACGAAGGAGAAGGCGACCCGCCAGACCTGGCCGCCCGTCGTGACCAGCACCGCGTCCTCGAAGACGTGCAGGTCGGCGGGGGACCCGCCGGCCGTTCCGCTGAACCGGGCCGCGTCTCCCACTGCCCCGGACTCGGCCGCGGCGACCCCGGCCCGCGCGTCGCGCAGCTCTTCCAGCAGCTGCGTCCGCATCCGGCCGAGCCGGCTGAGCTCGAGCCCGGTGCCGTCGGCCAGCGTGACCAGGACCGCGAACGGCGCCGGCTCCGCGACCGACGCAATCCGGCCAGACGGGACCCGTAGCGGCTGGCCGGCGGCGGGCTGGATCTCGAGGACCCCGTCCGCCATCGTCACCTCGCCGTTGCCCGCCTCCAGCTCGGCCCCGCCCGCGGCGAGCAGCCGGTACCAGGCGGAGCTCACCGTCAGACGGCCGGGGTGCCGCACTCGCTGCAGAATTTCGCGCCGCTCAGCGTGGTCCCGCAGTTACCGCAGAACTTCCTGGCCGCCTGCGCGGCGGCCAGCGGATGGCCGCAGTCCTGGCAGAACTTGCCCGCGCCGCTTTCGTGCCCGCACGAGGGGCACAGGCCGGTCGCCTGGTCGTGGACGTTGATGTCCTTGGTCCAGTCTTGCGCTTGAATTTTGGCGTTCACCTGCTGGACCTGCGCCTGCGCCTGCATCTGAGCCATCGCCTGGTCGAGCTTGGGCGCGCAGGTCACGCACAGGCCGCGCTCGGTGTTCCAGCAGATCTGGTCGCACACCCACTGGCCGCAGTTGTGACACTGCTTGAAGTAC
>DASWUW010000036.1:0-3332 GCA_036406335.1 Trebonia sp. | reverse complement strand
CGGGTGCTGCGCTACCTGGCCAAGATCACGCTCAACCCGGCGGTCGCGCACGGCCTGGCCGGGCACGTCGGGTCGCTCAGCGCGGGGCGGCTGGCGGACATCGTGCTGTGGGACCCGGCCCGGTTCGGCGCCACCCCGGAGCTGGTGCTCAAGTCCGGCTTCGTCGCCTGGGGCGCGTCCGGGTCCGGCTCCGGATCGACGCGGATCACCCAGCCGCGGGTGATGGCACCGTTCTTCGGCGGGCTGGGCGAGGCGCCGCGGGAGCTGTCCGCGGTGTTCACCGCCGCGTCCGTGCTGGAGGACGCCGCGCTGCGGGCGGCGCTGCCCGGCGGCGTCCGCTACCTGCCGGCCGAGCGCGCGCGCGGGCTGACCCGCGCCGACATGGCCCGCAACACCCTCGTTCCCCGGGTAGCGGTGCCGTCCGGGGACGCCCCGGTGACGGTGGACGGCATCGCCGTCCCCGTGCACGAGGCCGCGTCGCTGCCGCTCACCCGGCTGTACTCGCTGGGGTAGTCATCCTGCAGGCCGTTTACGCCACCAGCCAGCAAGAAGCGGGCACAATCCATGAACGACCTGCTGAGCACGGCGATCAAGGAAGCCAGCCGTGCCGGCAGCGTCGTCATGACCGGGGACACCAGGTCTCGTGCACGCCGCCTGCTTTGGCAGAACTCGCGGAGGAGCTCCGTGGCCGACCGGCTGATGGAAGATCACCGGATGCTGGCGGCGCTGATCGAAGACCTGGACCGGATGATCCGCACGGCGAGCGCGGCCAGGTGCTTGGCGACCCACGGGCCAACAGCGCGGTACTCGGTGAGTAATTACGCCGGCGAGCGGGTTCCGAACGGCTTTTCCGGGCAGCCGCGGACGACCGGGAAGCCCAGACATTCGTCGCTCAGCTCGCCCCGCTGTAACCACTTGCCGTCACCCCGCTGCGGGGCGACTATAGCGGTGTGACGGTACCGGGCGCACTGTACACCTGGTCGGCGGTGACGCTGCTGGCGGACGCTGCGCTGCTCTTCTGGGTAATGCGTGGTGATCACCAGAAGGCTGCCTGGAGGCCGCTGTCCGCGCGGGTCGACGCCCTGTCCGTCCAGGCGCAGGCGTGGATGATGATCGTCTTCGCCCTGTCGAATATCACGATGATCATCTGCGGGATGGGACTCGCATTGTGGGGCATCATCGCGCTTGTGCACGCGCTCAGCTGAACACTCCCCTAATCGTTGCCCGCAGCCCGCGAACATGTCCTGACGGGCACCGCCGCCGCTGGGAGGGGTTGCCTCGGCACGCATTCGGCATACGCCGGGCCGGGAACCGGTCCGAGCGGCCCGCTTCGCCGAGACGATTAATCCGGGTGACGCGTGCGGTCTCAAGTACTGCGACGCCGACTGGCGATGCCCGTGAGCATGCCAGGGCGACCACGACCACGAAGAAGCTCGCCGCAACCGCAGCCGCAGCCGCAGCCGCAGCCGCAGCCGCAGCCGAACGAGATAAGGCACACCTTGAAGCTCCTGCTCACTTCCGCCGGGATCAAGAACCAGAGCATTCACGATGCGTTGACCGGTCTCCTCGGCAAGCCGATCGACGAGTCCGGGGCCCTGTGCGTTCCCACCGGAACCTACGCTATGGGCGGCCCCGGGGCAGCATGGCAGATGATCACCGGACAAGGCCGCACGCCCTTGTGCGAACTGGGCTGGAAATCGCTGGGAGTACTCGAGCTCACCGCGCTGCCCAGCCTCGGTGAAGAACTCTGGCTCCCCGCGGTCCAGGAGACCGACGCCCTGCTGGTCTGCGGCGGAGACTGCTTCTACATCGGCTACTGGATGCGGCAGTCCGGGCTGGCAGGCCTCCTGCCGTCCCTGCCCGACGCGGTCTACGTGGGCCTCAGCGGCAGCAGCATGGCCATGGGCCCCCGCATCGGGGAGTACTTCGAAGGCTGGACCCCGCCTGGGTCACGGGGCGGTCATGATGACCGGGCCGTCGGCGGTGATCGCGATGGTGTGCTCGACGTGCGCGGCCCGGCTGCCGTCGGCGGTGCGGATCGTCCAGCCGTCCTCGTCCAGGTAGATGTCGTCACCGCCGCCCGCGATGAACCACGGCTCGATGGCCAGGACCAGGCCGGGCACGAGCTTCAGGCCCCGCCCGGCCTTGCCCCGGTTAGGGATGTGCGGGTCCTCGTGCATGGTCCGGCCGACGCCGTGGCCGCCGAGGTCGGTGGAGATACCGTAGCCGCCCGCCTTGCCGACCTGCCCGATCGCGGCCGAGATGTCGCCCAGCTTGCCGCCCGGGCGGGCCGCCGCGATGCCCGCCGCGAGGGCGGCCTCGGCGGCCGCGATCAGCTTCGCGTCTCCGCTGGCGGCTGCTCCGACGCTGAACGAGACCGCGGCGTCGCCGACCCAGCCGTCCAGGGTCGCGCCGGCGTCGACGCTGAGCAGGTCCCCCTCCTGCAGCCGGTAGCCGTCGGGGATGCCGTGCAGGGCCGCGTCATTGACCGAGGTGCAGATCACCGCCGGGTAAGGGACGGGGGCGAACCGGGGGTGGTAGTTGAGGAACGGAGAGGTGGCCCCCGCCTTGGCCAGGATCTCCCGGGCGGCGGCGTCGATTTCCAGCAGGGTGACGCCCGGTGCGGCCACGGCACGGGCCGCGGCCAGGATGTCGGCGACGACCTGGCTGGCGGCGCCGATCGCGTCGATTTCTCCCGCCGTCTTGATCTCGACCACCGGTCGTCCTCCTTCGCGCGGTCCCTGTTCACTGGTACCGGCCCAGGATACGGACCTTCGCGGCCGCCGGCGCACCGGGCTCGCCGGCTACGGCTTCGCCGGGGCCTGCCGCTCAGCGCACCACCGTCATCACCGAGGAGTTGATCAGGTCCCAGTCGATCCCGGCGCCGAGGCCGGGCCCGGTGGGGGCGTGCACGTCGCCGTCGGCGTCGACCTCGAAGGGCTCGGTGAGGCCGTAGCCGAAGTGAGCCAGGCTGTGGTCGCCCGCTCGGTTGAACGCGAGAACCTCGAGCCAGTCGCAGTTGTCGATGGCCATCATGACGTGCCGGGCGGCGACGTTGTTGAGCGCGTTGTAGGAGTCGTGGACCTCGCAGTTCATCCCGAACGCCTCGGCCAGGTGCGCGATCTTCATCAGGCCGGTGATGCCGCCCTTGATGACCACGTCGCCGCGCAGGAAGTCGGTCGCGCCGCTGGTGATCCACGGCGGCAGCGCGGCCAGGCCGCCGGGGGTGATCTCGGTCGCAAGCAGCGGGATGCTGAGATGGCGGGCGAGCCGCGCGTAGCCGTGAATGTCGTGGTCGGGCAGCGGGTCCTCGTACCAGAAGTAGCCGAGAT
>DASWUW010000035.1:0-5000 GCA_036406335.1 Trebonia sp. | reverse complement strand
AGCGGTCGGCCATCAAGCAGGTCGCCTCCGGCCGGTTCGGCGTGACCAGCGAGTACCTCGTCAACGCGGACGACCTGCAGATCAAGATGGCTCAGGGGGCCAAGCCGGGCGAGGGCGGCCAGCTGCCCGGGCACAAGGTGTACCCGTGGATCGCCAAGACCCGCTACTCCACCCCCGGCGTCGGCCTGATCTCCCCGCCGCCGCACCACGACATCTACTCGATCGAGGACCTGGCCCAGCTCATCCACGACCTGAAGAACGCCAACCCCGCCGCCCGGGTGCACGTCAAGCTGGTCGCCGAGGTGGGCGTGGGCACCGTGGCGGCCGGCGTCGCCAAGGCGCACGCCGACGTGGTGCTGATCTCCGGGCACGACGGCGGCACCGGCGCCGCCCCGCTCACCTCGCTCAAGCACGCGGGCGCGCCGTGGGAGCTCGGCCTGGCCGAGACCCAGCAGACGCTGCTGCGCAACAAGCTCCGGGACCGGATCACGGTGCAGGTCGACGGCCAGCTCAAGACCGGCCGCGACGTGGTGATCGCGGCGCTGCTGGGCGCGGAGGAGTTCGGGTTCGCCAGCGCGCCGCTCGTGGTCTCCGGCTGCATCATGATGCGGGTCTGCCACCTGGACACCTGCCCGGTCGGGGTCGCCACCCAGAACCCGGAGCTGCGCAAGCGGTTCTCGGGCAAGCCCGAGTTCGTGGTCAACTTCTTCGAGTTCATCGCCGAGGAGGTCCGCGAGTACCTGGGCGCGCTGGGGCTGCGCAGCATCGAGGAAGCGGTCGGGCGCGTCGACCTGCTCGACACCGCGGTCGCGGTATCGCACTGGAAGGCGGCCGGGCTCGACCTCACCCCCGTGCTGCACGTGCCCGCCAGCGGCGGGCCGCTGCACCGGACCGGCACGCAGGACCACGGCCTGGACCGGGCCCTGGACAACACGCTCATCCAGCTCGCCGAGGGCGCCCTGGAGGAGGGCCGCCCGGTCCGCCTGGAGCTGCCGATCCGCAACGTCAACCGGACCGTCGGCACCATGCTCGGCTACGAGGTGACCCGGCGCTGGGGCGGCGAGGGACTGCCCGCCGACACGATCAGCGTCGCGTTCACCGGCTCGGCCGGCCAGTCGTTCGGGGCGTTCGTCCCCCGCGGCATCACCCTGAAGCTGACCGGCGACGCCAACGACTACCTGGGCAAGGGCCTGTCCGGCGGCCGGCTGATAGTCACGCCGTCCCCCGACTCGCCCTTCGAAGCGGAGACCCAGGTCGTCGCGGGCAACGTCATCGGCTACGGCGCCACCAGCGGCGAGATCTTCCTGCGGGGCACGGTGGGCGAGCGGTTCTGCGTCCGCAACTCCGGCGCCCTGGCCGTGGCCGAGGGCGTCGGCGACCACGGCTGCGAGTACATGACCGGGGGCCGGGTGGTGATCCTCGGGCCGACCGGCCGCAACTTCGCGGCCGGCATGTCCGGCGGCATCGCCTACGTCCTGGACCTGAACCAGGCCCGGCTCAACCGGGAGATGGTCGACGTCGACCCGCTGGAGGACGCCGACTCGGAGTTCCTGCGCGAGGTCACCGCCCGGCACCAGGCGGAGACCGGCTCGGCCGTGGCCGCCCGGCTGCTGGGCGACTGGGAGGCCGCCGCCGGGCGGTTCTCCAAGGTCATGCCGAAGGACTACAAGCGCGTGCTCTCCGCGGCTTCGGCCGCCGAGCGCGAAGGCCGGAACGTCGACGAGGCCGTCATGTCCGCGTCGCACGGCTAGAACCCACGGGTAGAGGAGTAACTGATCATGGGTGACCCGAAGGGGTTCTTGACGACTGCCCGCGAGCTGCCGCGGCGGCGGCCGGTCGATGTCCGGATCTCGGACTGGCAAGAGGTGTACGAGGAGTTCGCGGCGGAGCGGACCGAGCGGCAGGCGGCGCGCTGCATGGACTGCGGCATCCCGTTCTGCCACAACGGCTGTCCGCTGGGCAACCTGATCCCGGAGTGGAACGACCTCGTCTACCGGGGCGAGTGGGCCGCCGCCGCCGACCGGCTGCACGCGACCAACAACTTCCCCGAGTTCACCGGGCGGCTGTGCCCGGCGCCGTGCGAGGCGTCCTGCGTGCTCGGCATCAACGCTGACCCGGTCGCGATCAAGCAGGTCGAGGTGGAGATCATCGACCGGGCCTGGGCCGACGGCGGCGTCGTGCCCCTGGTCCCGGAGACGCTGACCGGGTTCAGCGTCGCCGTGGTGGGATCGGGCCCGGCCGGGCTCGCCGCGGCGCAGCAGCTGACCCGGGCCGGGCACCAGGTGACCGTGTTCGAGCGCGACGACGCCATCGGCGGCCTGCTCCGCTACGGCATCCCCGAGTTCAAGATGGAGAAGCGGCACCTGGAACGGCGGCTGGCCCAGATGGAGGCGGAAGGGACCCGGTTCACGGCCGGCACCGCCGTCGAGTCGGCCGGGCAGCTGGACGGTTTCTCCGCGGTGGTGCTGGCCGGCGGTGCCCGGGTCGCCCGCGACCTGGCGGTGCCCGGCCGCGAGCTGACGGGTATCTACCAGGCGATGGAGTTCCTGCCGCTGGCCAACCGGCACGGGGTGCGGGCGCCGGTCTCCGCCGCGGGCAAGCACGTGGTGATCATCGGCGGCGGTGACACCGGCGCGGACTGCCTCGGCACCTCCCACCGGCAGGGGGCGGCGTCGGTGACGCAGCTGGAGATCCTGCCGGTGCCGCCGAAGTCACGTTCGGAACTGCACCCGTGGCCGACCTACCCGGTCGTCTACCGGGTCTCCTCCGCGCACGAGGAGGGCGGCGAGCGCGTCTACGCCGCCTCCACCGAGGAGTTCGTCGGCGGCCCCGACGGCCAGGTCCGGGCGCTGCGGCTGACCGAGGTGGCCTTTGACGGCGGCCGGTTCGCCCCGGTCCCCGGCACCCGGCGGGAGATCCCGTGCGACCTGGCCCTGCTGGCGATGGGCTTCACCGGCGCGGAGAAGCCGGGCCTGCTGACCGACCTGGGAGTGGAGTTCGACCCGCGCGGCAACGTGGCCCGCGACGCGACCTACCAGACCTCGGTCCCCGGCGTGTTCGCCGCGGGCGACATGGGCCGCGGCCAGTCGCTGATCGTGTGGGCCATCGCCGAGGGCCGCAGCGCCGCGGCCAGCGTCGACGCCTACCTGCGGGGTCTCGACCGCCCCGGCCTCCCGGTGGCGATCCCGCCCACCGCCCGCCCCCTGGTCTGACTCCGCCCGGGCCCGGCGACTCCGCCGGGCCCGGCCGCCCGGCGCCCACCCGGCGGCTCCCCCGCGGTCGCGCGGGGTAGCCGCATAACAAGCGGGTGACATCATCGGCCGGTACCCGCGGTCACGCGGAACAATAGGTCCCGGTACTGATCACTGGACCGGCTGGGGAGCGGCGGATGGTGCACGCGGCAGTACGGCCGGGTGAGGCCGGCCCGGCCCGGCCCGGCCCGGTCTCACCCGGTACGGTCTCACCCGGTACGGGGGTGCCGGGCCGGCTGCGCCGGCGCCGGCTCGACCTGGTCACCACGCCCGGCCGGCTGCGGCTGCTGCTGGCCGGCCTGGTGCTGCTGAGCCTGGCCTGGGGAGCCCTGGCCGCCTTCACCGCGGTCCGCTACGCCTCGGCGGCGTCCAGCGTGGTCGCGGTGCGCGAGCCGCTGAGCCTGGACGCGCAGCAGATCTACTCAAAGCTGTCGGATGCCAACGACGCGGCCGTGACCGCCTTCCTCACCGTCGGCGTGGAGCCCGCCGCCACCCGGCAGCGGTACCTCGGCGACATCAGCGCCGCCAGCGCCGGGATCGAGCGGGCGACCGCCCAGGGCGGGGCGGTCACCGGGACCGCCGCGGCCGACCTGAGCACCCTGGCACAGAAGCTGACGGCCTACACCGGGGAAATCGAGACCGCCCGGGCCGACAACCGGCTCGGCCTGCCGGTCGGCGCGGCCTACCTGCGTGAGGCCGCCGGGCTGATGCGCGACACGCTGCTGCCCCGGGCCGACGACCTGTACGCGGCGGAGAACGCGGGCACCGGCGGCACCAGTGCCCAGGCGACCGGGCTGCCGCTGGTCGCGGTGACCCTGGTGGCGGGCCTGGTTGTCGGCTACCTGCTGTACCGGGCGTCGCGCTGGCTCCGCGGGCGCACCAACCGGGTGCTCAACCTCGGCCTGGTCGCCGCCGGGCTGGTCGTCGTCATCTCCCTGGTCTGGCTGGCCGCCGCCTACGCCAGCGCCCGGGGCGACCTGCTCGACGCGCGGGCCCGGGGCTCGGCCACGGTCGAGGCGGTGGCCCAGGTGAGCATCGCAGCGCAGGAAGCGCACGCCGACGAGAGCCTCACGCTCATCGACAACACCGGCAACGACAAGTACGACCAGGACTACTCCAAGCGCCAGGCCGCGCTGGGGCCGGGACCGGGCACGCTGCTGGGCGCCGCGCGGGCCGCGGCCCAGGGCACCCCGGCCCAGCAGGCGGTGACCGCGGCGGCCGCCGACGCGAGCGCCTGGTTCGCCGCCCACCTCCAGGTCCGCTCCCTGGACAACAGCGGGCAGCACCCCAAGGCCGTGGCGTCGGCGCTCGGCACCAAGGCAGGCGACGCCGGAGCGTCGTTCGCCCGCCTCTCAGCCGATCTCGCCGCGGCCAGCGACAGCGACCAGGCCGTCTTCAACGCCACCGCCCACTCGGCCGCGAGCGCCTACACCGGGCTCGAGCCCGGCCTGATCCTGGCGGCCCTGATCATGGCGGCCGCCTGCGCCTGGGGCGTCAGCCGGCGGCTGGCGGAGTACCGGTGAACGGAGTACCGGTGAACGGGGGAGCCGTGAACAGAAAGACCGCGCCCGGGAGCCGGCGGACCCGGCTGGCCGCGCTCAGAACCCGGCGGACCCGGCCGGCGGCGCTCGCGCTGGCGGCCGCGGTCGTCTTCGCCGCCGCGGCAGGCTGCGCCGCCGTCTCCGCCCCGCAGCCGTCGGCAACGGCGCCCGCCCCGGTGCGCGGCGCGGCGCAGGCCCCGGTGCGCGG
>DASWUW010000034.1:0-10262 GCA_036406335.1 Trebonia sp. | reverse complement strand
GAGCTGCTGGCCAACCCGGTCATCGAGGAGTTTTCCGTCCATATCGCTGAGCAGTAATCCAGTTACTTTGAGATACGTTTGATTACAGTGGCGTGTCCTGGGATATCTCTCATCATGTGAGATCACAGTCAGCTCCCGGGGGGACGGCGGCCCGTACCGCCCGGAGAAGGACGACCCGGCCGAAGGTCCGGTTCTGCCTCGTGTTCGAGCGCGAGCTGCTGAGCGTCCCGGTGATGCGCCAGGTGCTGGGCGACACCCTGCGCGGAATCGGCCTGAGCGACGACTCGGTCGACGACATCCTGCTGGCCGCCACCGAGGCCTGTACCAACGTCGTCCTGCACGCGGGACAGTCCGCGCCCGCGTTTACCGTGGCGGCCACGGTGGACAGCGCGGCCTGCCGGGTCGAGGTCGCCGACGGCGGCCGGGGCTGCCCGGGGACCCGGAGCCGACGGGGGATCGGCCGCCGGCGGCCGCGGCGGCGCAGCGAGCTGGCCGAGTCCGGCCGCGGGTTCGCGATCATGCAGGCCTGCGTCGACTCGGTCGAGCTGCGCTCCGCGCCCGGCCGGGGCACCCGCGTCGTCCTGGACAAGCGCATCGACTGGCAGGCGGCGTGAGACGCTCGGGTAACCTTCGTCTGTGCGGATAGGCGTTGTCACGTTCCCTGGATCACTGGATGACACCGATGCGGCCCGGGCCGTGCGGTACGCGGGAGCGGAGCCGGTCCGGCTCTGGCACGCCGACCGCGACCTGCGGGGAGTGGACGCGGTCATCCTCCCCGGGGGCTTCTCCTACGGCGACTACCTGCGGGCCGGCGCGATCGCCAGGTTTTCCCCGGTGATGGGCGAGCTGGTCCCGGCCGCCCGGGCCGGGCTGCCGGTGCTCGGCATCTGCAACGGCTTCCAGGTGCTGTGCGAGGCGCACCTGCTGCCGGGCGCGCTCACCCGGAACGCGGGCCTGCGCTTCCTGCACACTGACGTCCGGCTCACCGTGGTGAACTCCGGTACCGCCTGGACCGGCCGGTTCGACCCCGGCCAGGAGATCACCGTTCCGGTCAAGAACGGCGAGGGCGCCTACGCGGCCGACCAGGCCACCCTCGACGAACTGGAGCGGACGGGCCGGATCGTGGTCCGCTACACCGACGGCGCGCCGAACGGGTCGGTGCGCGACATCGCGGGCATCTGCAACGCCGGCGGCAACGTGGTCGGGCTGATGCCGCACCCGGAACACGCCGTCGACCCGCTGACCGGACCGACCGACGAGGGGCTGCCCTTCTTCACCTCGGCCGTCAGCGCCTTCGCGGGGGCGGCCCGACAGTGAGCACCTCCGACACCGTCGAGGTCGCGGCGCAGACCCCCGAGGCGCCGCAGCCGTACAAGGAGCTCGGCCTCACCGACGACGAGTACCAGAAGATCCGCGACATCCTCGGCCGGCGTCCCACCGCGGCCGAGCTCGCGCTGTACTCGGTCATGTGGAGCGAGCACTGCTCCTACAAGTCTTCCAAGGTTCACCTGCGCAACCTGGCGCCGGACGCCGGGCAGTCCCGGCACCTGCTGGCCGGCATCGGGGCCAACGCAGGCGTGGTGGACATCGGGCAGGGCTACGCGGTCACCTTCAAGATCGAGAGCCACAACCACCCGTCGTTCGTCGAGCCCCACCAGGGTGCGGCGACCGGTATCGGCGGTATCGTGCGGGACATCCTGGCGATGGGCGCCCGGCCCGTCGCGGTGATGGACGCGCTGCGGTTCGGCCCGGCGGACGCGCCCGACACCGCCCGGGTGCTGCCCGGCGTCGTCTCCGGCGTCTCGTTCTACGGCAACTGCCTGGGCCTGCCCAACATCGGGGGCGAGCTCGCCTTCGACCCCTGCTACGCGGGCAACCCGCTGGTGAACGCGCTCTGCGTCGGGCTGATGCGGCACGACGACCTGAAGGCGGCCGTCGCCGCCGGCACCGGCAACCAGGTGGTGCTGTTTGGCTCGCGGACCGGTCCCGACGGCGTGGGCGGCGCGTCGGTGCTGGCCAGCGCCACCTTCGGCGGTGACAACGAGGGCAAGTCGGCCAAGCGGCCCTCGGTCCAGGTAGGCGACCCGTTCATGGAGAAGCTCCTGGTGGAGTGCTGCCTCGAGCTGTACGCGGCCGACGTCATCGAGGGCATCCAGGACCTCGGCGCCGCCGGGGTCGCCTGCGCGACCACCGAGCTGGCCGCGGGCGGTGACGGCGGCATGGTCGTCGACCTGGACGTCATCCCGCTGCGCGATCCCAGCCTCACCCCGGCCGAGATCCTGATGAGCGAGTCCCAGGAGCGCATGATGGCGGTGGTCCGGCCGGAGCACGTCGACGCGTTCATGGCCGTCTGCCGTAAGTGGGACGTCGAGGCCGTGGTCATCGGCGAGGTCACCGCGGACGACACGCTGACCATGACCTGGCGCGGCGAGACGGTGGTGCGGATTCCCCCGCGGACCGCCGCCGACGGCCCGGTCTACCACCGGCCGCTGGCCCGGCCCCAGGGTCAGGACGCGCTGCAGGCCAGCGGCCCGGAGAGCCTGCCCCGGCCGGCCGGCGGGCCCGCCCTGCGCGACACCCTGCTGCGGCTGCTGGGCTCGCCCGGCCTGGCCGACAAGCGCTGGGTCACCCAGCAGTACGACAGCCTGGTGGGCGGGAACACGGTGCTGTCCATGCCGCACGACGGCGGACTGGTCCGGGTGGCCGAGGAGACCGGTCTCGGTATCGCGCTCGCCACCGACGGCAACGGCCGCTACTGCGCGCTCGACCCGTACCAGGGCACCCAGCTCGCGCTGGCCGAGGCCTACCGGAACGTGGCCATGACCGGCGCCGTGCCGGTGGCCGTCACGAACTGCCTCAACTTCGGCTCCCCGGAGGACCCGGCGGTGATGTGGCAGCTGGCCGAGGCCGTCCGGGGCCTGGCGGACGGCTGCAAGACCCTCGGCATCCCGGTCACCGGCGGCAACGTCAGCCTGTACAACCAGACCGGCGCCACCGCGATCCACCCGACCCCGGTGATCGGGGTCCTCGGCGTCCACGACGACGTGCGGAAGCGGCTCACGGCCGGCTTCGCCGCCGACGGCGCCCAGGTGGTCCTGCTCGGCCGGACGGAGCCCGAGTTCGGCGGGTCGGCCTGGGCGGAGGTCGTCCACCAGCATCTCGGCGGCCGTCCGCCCGCTGCTGACCTCGAATCGGAACGGAGGCTGGCTGCTCTCATCGTCGCCGCCGCCGCCGACGGCCTGCTGGCCAGTGCCCACGACCTGGCCGACGGGGGCCTGGCGATCGCCCTGGCCGAAGCCTGCCTGCACGGCGGCCGCGGCTGCGTCGTCACGGTTCCCGGCGAGTTGTTCACCGGCCTGTTCAGCGAGTCCGCGGGCCGGGCGCTGGTCTCGGTGGTCCCCGGCCGGGAGGCGGAGTTCGGCGCCCGGGCCCAGGAGCACGACGTACCCGCCGCTGTCCTCGGCGTGACCTACGGTGACGCCCTGACCGTCGGGGAGGCCTTTCAGATCCCGCTGGCCGAGCTCGAGCGCAGCTGGACGTCGGCTCTCCCGGCCCTCTTCGGCCGGTAGTTCCGCCGTGCCCGCGCGCAAGCCCGATCCGGACGGCCCTGGTCTTAGTGGCGCCGCCAGTGTGGCGGCCGTGGCCGCCGCGCTGGACACGGGGGCCGAGCCGGAGCGGGCCGTTCTCCGCATCGCCGCCCGGTTCCTGCTGCTGGAGCTGGCGAGCGCCAGCCCGGGCCGTTCGGTAGAGATCCGGGTGGTGCCGGTGGCGGCGGTGCAGGCTCTTCCCGGCCCGCGCCACACCCGCGGGACTCCGCCCAACGTGGTGGAGACGGATCCGCTGACCTGGTTCAAGCTCGCGACCGGGCGGCTGGACTGGGCGCAGGCGGTGCGGGCCGGGGCGGTCAAGGCGAGTGGCGGCCGCTCCGATCTATCCGCGTTTCTTCCGCTGACCTGACCAAATAGACTGGTGTGGTGGCTAAGCCAGACGGGCGTCTTACGCACGATCTTGATCCCTTCGACCGCCCGCCGAGGGATGCCTGCGGGGTATTCGGTGTCTGGTCTCCCGGAGAAGATGTCGCCAAGCTCGCTTACTACGGGCTGTACGCGCTCCAGCACCGCGGCCAGGAGTCGGCCGGCATCGCGGTCAGCGACGGCCGGCGGATCGTTGTCCACAAGGAAATGGGCCTGGTCGCGCAGGTCTTCGACGAGCCGTCCCTGACCGCGCTACGGGGGGATATCGCCGTCGCGCACTGCCGTTACTCGACCACCGGCGCCCCGGTGTGGGCCAACGCCCAGCCGACCTTCCGCTCGACCCCGTCGGTGTCGATCGCGCTCGGGCACAACGGCAACCTGACCAATACCCGCGAGCTGGCCGCCATGCTGGCCGGGGAGAGCGGGTTCCCCGGGCCGCAGGCTACCTCGGACACCGACGTGCTGACCGAGCTGATCGCCGGCGGCGCCCGGGAAGCCGGCCCCGGGGCGGACGGCAAGAGCGGGGTCGAGGAGGCCGCGGCCCGCATCTTGCCGCTGGTCCGCGGGGCCTACTCTCTCGTTTTCACCGACGAGAACACGCTCTACGCGGCGCGCGATCCTCAAGGGTTCCGGCCGCTGGTCATCGGCCAGCTCTCCGGAGGCTGGGTGGCGGCCAGCGAGACCGCCGCCCTCGACATCGTCGGCGCCTCGCTGGTGCGCGAGGTCGAGCCGGGCGAGCTGGTCACACTGGACGAGCGGGGCGTCCGGTCGCGGCGGTTCGCGCCCGCCGCCCCCAAGACGTGCCTGTTCGAGTACGTCTACCTGGCCCGTCCGGATACCACCATCGGCGGCCGGGGACTGCACGCGACCAGGGTCGATATCGGGCGGCGGCTGGCCCAGGAGTTCCCCGTGGCAGCGGACCTGGTCATCCCGGTGCCGGAGTCGGGGACCCCGGCGGCGATCGGCTACGCCGAGGCCAGCGGCATCCCCTACGGCCAGGGGCTGGTGAAAAACTCCTACGTCGGCCGGACCTTCATCCAGCCCAGCCAGACCATCCGCAAGCTCGGCATCCGGCTGAAGCTCAACCCGCTGCGGGACGTGATCGCGGGCCGCAAGATCGTGGTGGTGGACGACTCGATCGTGCGGGGGAACACCCAGCAGGCGATCGTGGCCATGCTCCGCGAGGCGGGTGCGCTCGAAGTGCACGTGCGGATCGCGTCGCCGCCGGTGAAATGGCCGTGTTTCTACGGCATCGACTTCGCGACCCGGGACGAGCTGCTCGCGGGCCGCTGCTCGGTGGAGGAGATCCGCACGGCGATCGGTGCGGACACCCTCGGCTACGTATCCCTGGAGAGCCTGGTCGCGGCCACCGAGCAGCCCGAGGGGTCACTGTGCCGGGCCTGCTTCGACGGGCACTACCCGGTACCGGTCCCGGAGGACGAGCGCGGGAAGGGCGTCCTCGAACCCGCGGCGAGCCTCTGACGCAGCACCGGTGAACGGCTGGGCCCGATGCCGCGACGCCTTGCTGCTGGGCCGCTGCGCCTGACCCGGCGCGTACGAATGCCCGCACTGCCCGGGGCGTGTGCCTCTGGGCAGGCGGGCAGTAGTCGCGGCGACCGGGAACGGGCGTCGTGCGTTACTGCGGTTTAAGCCGCACTAACGCGAGGGCGACCAGTCGTCCTCGTCGTCGTCATCCTCGTCGCCGGCGTCATCATCAAGAGAATCCTCGCCGTCGTACTCGTCGTGCGCGTCGTTGTGGTCGGCGCTAAGCGCTTCCGTTCCGACGCCTAGCTCCTGCCGAAGCCGGTTAAGGTCGGTGCCGCCGCCGTTGTACTTAAGCTGACGGGCAACCTTAACCTGCTTGGCCTTAGCTCGGCCGCGCCCCATTGGCTCGACCCCCTCGAACGTCCGGAGCCGTGCGGCCCCACGATGTCTCTGTCGCTGGCCCAGGTATGACACATCTGTGACACACGCAGAGTCGCCGCAGGCCCCCCATGGGGACCTCGGCGCTCGCCAGCTTCCGTACAGGTCTAACCGTACCCGGTTTGCGGCCCTGATGACTACGCCGATTGGCTCGTCCTCTGCGCCCGCTGGTCACGATGCCGGCCCGGCCGACGCCCCGGCGTTCGATCTTCGGTGCATATCCGGCCTGGATAGGGCATTCTGCGGGGTTGACGCCGGGTACCAGTCGGCCGATCGTGGTCAGAAAGAGAAGTGTGCGGGTATATCACGATTCAGCCATGGTAGATTACCGTCAGTATCTAGGGGGCTACAGCTGTCGGCGCGGCGCTCTCCGGCTGGAACGCGTCACTGAGCTGGACAGATGTATAACGTGCGGGGCAGTTTTTCCGAATCTGGCCCGATGCGACGATAAGTATCGCTACACTCACTGACAGTGACATTGCCAGCGGGGGCAACGGGGTGTATCTGAGACAGAAACTATGCAGATAGTTGTCGACTAGTCACCGCTGGTGATGCAAGATGGACCCTGTGGGCTATATGGGGATATCAAAGACACGCTCCTTATGGAGCGCGTGCCCACACATACCTGACGTAAGGATCGCTACACCGATCCAGGGAGAGAGGCCGCACCAATGTCCGCACGTACGCCTGAGGCCGAGCCGCTACTGACCCCTGCCGAGGTCGCCACGATGTTCCGTGTCGACCCGAAGACGGTCACGCGGTGGGCGAAGGCCGGCAAGCTGACGTCGATCCGCACGCTGGGAGGACACCGGCGCTACCGGGAGACCGAGGTTCGAGCCCTGCTCGCGGGCATCCCGCAGCAGCGCTCCGAGTAACGACTCGTCCGCCAAGCAGGGCAAGGAGGACGGCACGCCCAGGCGTGTTGTTGCCCGTGCTGACGGCGAGCTCGTCCGGCGGATTGGGGGACGGTCCCAGCGGGCGGGGGCACTTCGCGGGAGTGATCTGACGGGGTGATCTTGACGCTAGCGCAGGCGGCACCCGCCGCGCTGGGACCGTCCTGGAGCCAGAGCCGGACGGTTAACCGGGTTTGGCCCGGAAGCGTTGGAGAGCGCTCCGGGCACTGGGAGGAACTCGACAACCCGGCCGTTACGAGCCGGTTACCGGGTTCCCAGCTTAACCACAGCTTTCGGTAAGGAAGCAGTGCCAGACTAGAACCACAAGGGCTGAAAGACCGCGGCCCTTGGCGCAGACGTCTGGACTCGGGACGGCCAGGCCCCGGCCCGAGTCCAGACTCTTTTTATGTGCGGGGTTAGCTGGTCAGCGGGGTCACTTCTGAGGTGCAGTACATGCACCGCGACGCCGCCAGCGGGATGGTGCTCAGGCACTGCGGGCATTCCCGCGTGGTGACCGCCACTTCCCGGGTGAACCGGGCCGTCACCTTCCCCAGCGGCAGGACGACCAGGAAGTAGATCACCGCCGCGACGATCAGGAACGAGATCAGCGCGTTGATGAACGCTCCGTACAGGAACCTGCTGTGATTGACGGTGAAGAACAGGCCGTTGAAGTTCGGCTTACCGCCGATCGCCGCGATCAGCGGCGTGATCAGGTCAGTGACCACGGCCGTCACGACCGCGGTGAACGCGGTACCGATGACAACGGCGACCGCTAGCTCGATCAGGTTGCCGCGGGTGATGAAATCTCTGAAACCCTTCACTTACATGACCCCCTGGTCTGGGGAACCGCCGGTCAGGCGTGTGCTGCCCGGGTATTCCCGTCATGGCGTGCGTGGCTGCACGCAGAAGAAGATATCGATAGGAGAGCGGCAGCGTAACTGTCACGGCGTAAGTAAATCCGCAAAATTCAACAAATGTGACATTGGTCACGTAAGTTACCTAGCGGGGCAGGCGGTAGAAACAAGACCGATCGGGTGAACGACAATCGGGATTTTGCTGCCAACGCGAACGTTAAACGACAAACTAACCTAACTGGCTGACGTCACCACGGAGAGGGACCGAATGACCGCGACCTACCGTCCGCGCACCATCCGGGCCCTGGTGCTCACGCTGGCCGCTGCCGCCGTGACCGCAGCCGCTGCCCTCACCGCACCGGCCGCCCTTGCCGGACCGGCCGCCCTCGCCAGAGCCAGACCGGCCGACCAGGCGACGACGGCCCAGCCGCTGCCCGCCGCGCTGAGCGGCTATCACCTGGCCAAGCAGTTCACCGGAGCCGACATCGCCGGCCCGGCCTGGAACAATCCGGGCGATAACCCCGGCGGCTGCCCGCCCAACCCGGCGCAGATCTCCCTCACCGAGGCCGGCGGAGCGGAAATGAGTACGTCGGGGGAGATAGGCGACTGCGCGAACGCGGAATCCCCGCACCCCTACCCCACGGCCGCCGGGTACGTGTACGAGGTATCGCTGTACGACTCCAGCTTCGCCGACTGGGGCGGGTACTGGTCTTACGCCAGCAACTGGCCCGACGGCGGAGAGCTGGACGCCGTGGAGTCCGTGCACGGCGACAGCTACGTGAGCTACCACTACACCGGCAATCAGACGGTCACGGTGGGCACCAAGACCCTCACCCCGGTCGGCCAGAACATCACCCCCGGCTGGCACATCGTCGACGTCGCCTACTTCGGCCAGAAGATCGAGATCTTCTACGACGGGCACCTGTACGTCACGATCGCGGGCAGTTACGTCACCGCAACCCCGGCGTGGATCGTCTTCGGCGACGGCAGCTGCCAGAGCGCCACCTACAGCGTGTGCGCCTCCGACGCGGACATCGGCGTTGCCGGGAACGTGCAGGTCAAGTACCTGAGGATCTTCCTGAATTAAGGACCCGGTACGTAACTCGGCAGCGTCGGCGTGGAATGCCGGATGTGGCGCGGAGGATGCCGTACGGTGAACGCTATGAGCGGGCAGCCAGCCGACAGCACCGAACCGTACGAGGTCATTCACCTCGGCGGGGAGGCCGCCGCGATCGTGCCCCTGGCCGAGCTCCGCCGCCTGCGCGCCGTGGAACGGCATGCCTCACCCGAAGTACTCGGGGACGCCGAAACCGAGGCGACGCTAGCAGGCCATGACGAATGGGTAAAGGCAGGGCGCCCGGGGGCCCGGTCGCACGACGACGTCATGGCCGAGCTGCTCGGCCAGTGAGCATCGAGTGGACGCCCGCGGCAGTGGCGTCCGCCCGCCGCTATATGCGTGACCAGGACGGCATGCGCGCCGTCGGCACCGCGGTGGCCGCCCTAGCCGACGACTCATACCCGCCGCCTCCCGAAGGGTTCCACCGCGGCCGCTACCATCGGCTGCGCGCCGGGGCCTACCGCATCATGTACGTGGTAGACGACGACGTGATCACCGTTGAGCGGGTCGACCGCCTCGTCCCTAGGCGTTTTTCATCGCCTCGATGAACATGGCCCATGCTGTGGTCCCGAAGGCCAGGACCGGGCTGTCCGGCCTACTCGGCTGAATCGGCCGAGTCTGTCTCCGGTGCGACTCGGACTCCTTGCGGGAGCACACTCGGCTGCTCATGTGCGTGCGCTCAGGCCTTCGAGCACATCGTTGCTGGTCGGATACGTTTGGTGGGGCGCCAGGGGGTCGAACCCTGAACCAACGGATTAAAAGTCCGCTGCTCTGCCATTGAGCTAGCACCCCGCGGTGTTGCCACACCTGGACGGTCAGCCCGCTCCGGCCCGTGTGGCCACCTGGTTTCAGCGTACCGAAGGACAGCGGCACGCGGACATACGAGTCAGGGACTCATCGAAGCGGGCGCGGTCATCCGGACCTCAGACAGGGTATCGGCGGAGAGTATCCAGGTGACAGTTCACAACGCGACTAGGCATGATCACGTATATGACTGAGAAAAGCGGTGGCGGCGGCGGGGACAGGCGGCTGCTCCGGCCCCGGGACGGCCGGATGGCCGCCGGGGTGTGTGCCGGGCTGGCGGTGTACCTCAGGCTTGATGTCAGCCTGGTCCGGCTCGCGTTCGGGATTTTTACCGTCTTCTACGGCCTGGGCATCCTGCTCTACCTGATCGCCTGGGCGGTCCTGCCGGAGGAAGGCGAGGACCGCTCGCTCCTACGGTCCTTCATCGGCTGGTTCTTAAGTCTGGCCGTCGCTTTGCCGCCCGGACGGCCCGTACCCTATGCTGAGTCAGTCCGACGGCAAGCTGGTTTAGCCGTGGCACTTCGTCCGGCCCCCATCGTCTAGTGGCCCAGGACACCGCCCTTTCAAGGCGGCGACACGGGTTCGAATCCCGTTGGGGGCACCAGTTATCACCAGCGACCGTTCGGCGCTGCTGGTTTGGGTTCGCTCACTCAGACGGCGGGCCCGCGTCGCGACGGCCCTTGATTGTCGAATCTGC
>DASWUW010000033.1:0-3443 GCA_036406335.1 Trebonia sp. | reverse complement strand
GATCCTGGACGGCAGCTACCGGCCGGGAGAGCGGATCAGGCAGGAAGACGTCGCCGCCCGCTCGGGAGCGAGCCGCATCCCGGTGCGTGAGGCCCTGCGCCTGCTGCAGGCCGAGGGCCTGGTCACCCTGGTCGCGAACTCAGGCGCCTGGGTGGCCCGGCTGACCCTGGCCGAGTGCGCCGAGCTCTACCAGATCAGGGAGCGTCTGGAGCCGCTGCTGCTGCGCGCGTCGGTACCCGGCCTGGACGAAGCGGTCCTCGGCCGCCTGGCGGAGCTGGCCGGCGTCATGGAACAGGCCGTGCCGCCCCGGCCGCAGCGGCGGCGGGACACCGCCGCGTTCCTGCAGGCTGACCGGGAGTTCCACCTTGCTTCCTACGCGGCCGCCGCACCGGGGGAGACGTCGCAGATTATCGGGCGCATGTGGAACGCCACCCAGCACTACCGCCGCGCGTTCACTGAGCTCGCCGCCCGCGGCGAGGGTCTCGCCGCGACGCACCTGGAGCACCGGCTGCTGCTCGACTGCCTGCGCCGCGCGGACCCCGACGACGCGGAGCGCGTTCTGGTCATGCACATCCGGCGTACCCGCCTGGAGCTGGGCAGGCACCCGGAGATCTTCAGCTGAGCCGGGCCGCGGCGGCCGAACGGCCACCGGCGCGAGTCACCGCGAAACACTGATCGACTTGACAGACAGTGACCTTACCGCCAAAGTTGCAATCGATTGCGAACACGGGATCGGGGTTTAGTGCAATTGCACTAGCGCTGCCCGGGTGACCGTACTGAATCCCTGGGAGAAACGCATGGCTGTCGCGATGCCCACCGTCGGGTGGATCGGTACCGGGCGCATGGGCTACCAGCTTGCCCTGCGCCTGCTGCGGGCCGGCTACGACGTGGCCGCTTACAACCGGACCCGGGCCAAGGCGGAGCCGCTGGCCGAGCACGGGGCAAAGGTCGTCGACGCGCCGGCCGGGCTGGCCGGCCGGGACGTCGTGTGCATCATGGTCGCGGCCGACCAGGACCTCGAGGCGGTGATCAGCGGGCCCGGCGGCCTGCTGACCGCCGATGCCCGGCCGAAGGTGATCGTCGACTCCTCGACCGTCTCCATGGAATCGTCGGCGCGGGTCCGCGGCATCGTCGAGGCGGCCGGCGCTGAGTTCCTCGCCGCCCCGGTCAGCGGCAACCCCAAGGTCATCGCGTCGGGCAAGCTCACCGTGGCCGCCTCCGGCCCCCGCGCCGCCTTCGAGGCGGCGCAGCCTCTGCTGGCGACCTGGGGCCGCGGCGTCACCTACGTCGGCGAGGGCGAGGCCGCCCGGCTGGTGAAGATCGCGCACAACGTCTTCCTCGGCGTCGTCATCCAGTCCCTGACCGAGATCACCGTGCTGGCCGAGCGCGGCGGCGTCAGCCGGGCCGCCTTCCTGGAGTTCCTCAACGACTCCGTGCTCGGCTCCACGTTCACCCGGTACAAATCGCCCGCGCTGGTCAACCTGGACTTCCACCCCACCTTCACCAACCTCCTGCTGCGCAAGGACCTGCAGCTCGGGCTGGGCGCGGGCAAGGAGCTGGGTGTCCCGATGCCGATCGCCGCCGCCGCCGACATGCTGATCGCGCAGGCCATCGGGGCCGGCTACACCGGCGAAGACTTCGCTACCCTGGTGCTCGAGCAGGCCCGCCGGTCCGCCTACCAGATCGAGCCGGAGAACGTGCCGGTCGACGACGGGCTCGCTCCCGAGAGGGGCTGAGCGCATGGCCGCGACAGAAGACCGGTCCGCGGCGGGGGAACCGCGCCGCTTCGAGCGCCCCTCGCAGCGCCCGGCCGGGGTGCGCCCGCTCGGCGCGCCCGGTCACATGGGGGTGGACTACGAGGCCCGGGTCGACTTCGCCCGGCTGCGCGAGTACCGGCTGGCCCGTGCGCAGCAGGCGCTGCGGTCGACCGACTGCGGCGCGTTCCTGCTGTTCGACTTCTACAACATCCGCTACACCACCCAGACCTGGATCGGCGGGGCACTGGGCGACAAGATGATCCGCTACGCGCTGCTGCTGCGCGACCGGGACCCGGTCGAGTGGGACTTCGGCTCCGCCGTCCGGCACCACCAGCTGTACTCCCAGTGGCTCCCGCAGGAGAACTGGCGGCCCGGTTTCCTCGGCTTCCGCGGCGCCGTCGCCCCCGAGGCCGGGCTGATGCGCGACGCCGTCACCGAGATCAAGGCGCTGCTGGCCGAGGCGGGGGTGGCGGACGCGCCCCTCGGCCTCGACATCGTCGAGCCGCCGTTCCTGTTCGAGCTCGAGCGGCAGGGTATCTCTGTGCGCGACGCGCAGCAGGCGATGCTGGACGCCCGGGTCATCAAGTCGCCGGACGAGATCATGCTCCTCAACCAGGCCGCCGCCATGGTCGACGGCGTCTACCAGGAGATCGCCGGGTTCCTGCGCCCGGGCCGGCGGGAGAACGAGATCGTCGCCCTGGCCAACCAGCGGCTCTACGAGCTGGGCTCCGACCAGGTGGAGGCGGTCAACGCGATCTCCGGCGAGCGCTGCAACCCGCACCCGCACAACTTCACCGACCGCATCATCCGCCCCGGGGACCAGGCGTTCTTCGACATCATCCACTCGTTCAACGGCTACCGCACCTGCTACTACCGCACGTTCGGGGTCGGCTGGGCGACCCCCGCGCAGCTGGACGCCTACGCCCGCGCCCGCGAGTGGATGGACGGCGCCCTGGACGCGATCAAGCCGGGCGTGTCGTCGGACACGGTCGCCCGGACGCTGCCGCGGGCGCAGGACTTCGGCTTCGACAGCGAACTGGCCGCCTTCGGCCTGCAGTTCGCGCACGGCCTCGGCCTCGGCCTGCACGAGCGGCCTATCATCTCCCGGCTGAACTCCCTCGACCACCCGGTCGAGCTCAAGGCGGGCATGGTCTTCGCGATGGAGACCTACTGCCCGGCCACGGACGGCATCTCCGCCGCCCGCATCGAGGAGGAGGTCGTGGTCACCGACTACGGGACCGAGATCCTCACCCGGTTCCCGGCCATCGACCTCCCCGTCGCCAGCCGGTACTGACCCGGGCGGGACTGTCCCCGGTCATGACCGGCCCGCCTGGTCGAGGGCGTTCTGCAGGGAGCCGATGTAGCCCTGCGAGGTGTAGGTGGCGCCGGAGACCGTGTCGATCTTCGCGTTCCCGGCGGCCAGCGTCTCGGAGTTGAGCTGCGGGATCGCGAAGGAGTTGATCTGCGCGTCGCGCGGCGTGTCGACCGGGTACTCCAGGGCGCGCACGGCGGTGATCTTGCCGCCCGCGACGGTGACGCGGACCTGGACCGGGCCGTAGATCGTCGGCCAGGCCGCGCCGGTCACGGTCGCTCCCGCGCCGCCGCTGACGGCGGTGCCGCCGGCGGCCGCCGCGCTTTTCCCGGGGGAGGGGCTGCCGAGGGCCGCGGCCGGCCCGGTGCCGGGCC